>JABSRV010000055.1 GCA_013214905.1 Psychrobium sp.
AGCGCGGAGTTTATACGCATAAATGAGCACTTTCGACAACAAAATGGTGACAAATGGCAAGACGCTGAATAGTTACAGTTTTTATTGCCTAAATATCAATCGTTAAGATAGTATTGCTGCACTTCGGATCGCCAATGATTAGGGAAAAGATTGATGAGACTTTTTATTTTTTTAGCAATGTTAGTTTGTTTGTTAACCGCAGCGCCAAGCTATGCCGCCACTGATGCGACTACTGATGAAGGCGCGCGAGAGTGGCAAACCTTTGAAACAGCAAACTTTCGCGTGCATTTCACCACCCCACATAAAACATGGGCTATATCAGCCGCACACACCTTAGAAAACAGTCGCCAATTGCTGAACGAACAACAGGGACGGGTATTAGACGAAAAAGTTGATGCCTATATCATTGACCCTTTTAATCGCGCCAATGGTTTTGCTATTCCGTTAAGCAACAAACCGATGATGGCGCTTTTCACTACCCCGCCGCAATCAGACAGCGTGATTAGCAATACCGATAGCTGGCAGCAGCTACTTATTTTGCATGAGTACGTGCATTTGCTGCACCTAGCGCAAAAAAATCGTAGTGGCTGGCGTCAATCGCTCACCAATTGGTGGGACTTGTATGACGCGTATAAAATTAATGGTAATCGTTGGGTTAATGAAGGTTACGCCACCCTGCTAGAGTCAAAACTAACCGGCCGTGGGCGTTTATTTAACGATCAAGTAGAGTCTATTTTGCAGCAATTCGCTCGCGAAGGTGCACTGCCTACTTATGGTCAACTTAGCAGTAACGACCGACGTTATATGTCTGGATCAATGGCTTATTTGGTTGGTGCTAGATTTTTACATTGGTTAGAAAAAAACTACGGTGAGCAAAGTCTTAATGACGTGTGGACACGCTGGGTCGCCGTAAAGCAGCGCTCTTTTGAAGAAGCCTTTGTCGGTGTGTTTTTAGATTCACCAGACAAGCTTTACCGCCGTTTTGTCGCGCAATATACAGCACAAGCGATGCAAAAAGAGCAAACGTATAGCGTTGATCCCGCAAGCCTTTGGCTCGACACTCAATATAGTGCCCATTCAATGACCTTTAGCCCCAATGGTGAAATGTTGGCGCTAATTGAATTCAACAATAAACGCAAGCTACACCTCAACGTGTATTTGACTAAAGACAATGAAAAAGCGCAACAAAAATTTAAAGAGTCGATGGTACAATTGCTTGAAGATGATCCGCTAGACGTTGCCGACAAAATGCCTAAGCTATTCAAACGAAAAATTAAATATGCACTCACCCCGACCAACTACGCGGGCATCGAAAATATTCGCTGGGTAGACGACAACCATATTTTATTTACCGCCTTTAGCACCGATGCTCTGGGCGATAAACACCAAGATCTCTTTAGCTGGCAACTATCCACTAATAAACGCGTGCAATTGACCTCGCTGCAAAACCTGCGACGCTTTGACATTAGTCATGACGGAAAAACGATAATTGCCGAACGCAATCGCTTGGGTTATTCGCAATTAGTGAGTTTAAACAGTGACGGCAGCAACATTAAGCCGCTAACCGAGTCTTCGCTTAATGTCATTTATGATTTTCCGCGCCTTAACCCACAGCACCATTCATTGGCCTATTTGAAAACGTCATTAAATAAACAGTGGCAGCTTATCATTAAAAATCTTGATGATGACAGTGAGCAAGTCGTGCCGATGCCGTCGGGCTATCAGTTTTTGTCGTATCCAACATGGCATGCCTCAGGTGACATCATTTATTACGTGGCGGGCTTAGATGATGAATTACGCCTTTATTCTTTTGACTTTAAAAGTAATCAGTTAACCAAAATCACTCAGGGAAATAAACCGATATCGTGGCCAACGTTGCATCAAGATCAATTATTGTATTTGTCGATTACCTCACAAGGCCCCGATGTTTATCAGTTAGATTTAAGCAAATATAATGGCGAAACAGTTGCCGATGTGACGTTCTCTGCAAGTGTCGATCGACAGCTGCGCAGCAAGCACCAAATGCCGCAAGCTAAGATTAATACCGACAGCAGCATTGGCCAATTATCGTCTTATGGTGTGGGGCCGCAGCAAGGCACCTTTGCTTTTTCAGCCACCACTAACAATGCCTCCACTGACTTGCTTGAGTTAAGTTACAAGCAAAGCGATATATTGCAGCACTTTGGCTTGCAATTGAATGCGGCCACTGGCGATGCTTTAAAAGGTGTTAGCGGCGGTGTGCGCTGGCAGGGTTGGCCGGTAAAACTACTGGCTCAAGCTTATGACTTTACCTTAAAAACAGACCAACAGAGTGAACTAAGACTTGCGCAACAATTTAATCAGCAACAGCCATTGGCAGAACTTAGTGAAAGCGGCGCGATGCTTGGCTTAAGCTACCCAATGTTGTTTGACACGCTAAGCTTTACGCCAAGGCTGCGTTATCGCATCAACAATGACAGTAAGGCTGATAACCAGTATCTTTCATTGGGTTTCAAACAAGCGTGGTTTTATGAGCGCCAATCATGGGGGATTAGCCAACAAGCGGCGCTTAGCTGGCTTGACGGTAAACGTGACAATGAGAAATGGCGTGGCAGCAATGCACATTTTCAATTACGATCGCATTGGGGCGATTATGCAATAGGGCTATCTTACGGCGCGGCCAAACGCTCTGGCGAGGCAACTAATCTGTTAAATGTCGGCGGCTTCCAATCCACCTTGTTGCAGTCAAAAGCTAATGGCAATCGAATTT
This sequence comes from Psychrobium sp., assembly GCA_013214905.1. GTDB lineage: Bacteria > Pseudomonadota > Gammaproteobacteria > Enterobacterales > Psychrobiaceae > Psychrobium. The sequence goes on from JABSRV010000055.1 coordinate 2,750, forward strand.
TTGCGTCACATATGCCTTTTTACCAGCTCAACGGTAATGATTATCAAGCGTCTGAAATATTCATGCAGATCGAAGGTTGGCCGACATTCTTTGTCGCTCGCCATCAAATGAATAGTGATTTACATGTTGCTAAAGACACAATCGACCTCATTGGTCTTAAAGAGCTATTGCCTATTAATGTGCAGATTACCGGCGTTAATGATCTGGTGCTTAGTTATTCCATCACCAAAGAGAAAGATAAGTCACTTAACTACAGCCTCGGATTTTCTTATCAGTGGTAATTAATCTGGACTGGGGTAAATAGATAGTTACAAATAACTCCTGACTAACTGACTGTACCATCTGGCTTATTTGCCGAGTTTTACTCATAATGGCGCGGTCATTTACGGAGAGATCATAATGAAAATAAAACAACTCGCCATTGCGGTTACTACCGCGATTGCGCTAAGTGGTTGCGTCGCAACCAGCAACAATGATGCTGCGCCAATGTCAGCAACCGCAGCGCAAGATAAAGTATTTAGCCAAGACTATTTATTAAAGGAATTAGACAACGGTCTACGGGTTATGGTTGTTAGAACCGATTACCCTGATTTAGTATCAATTCAAATTCCGGTGTCTACCGGTTCAAGAAATGAAGTAGAAGCGGGTAAAACAGGCTTTGCACATTTCTTCGAGCACATGATGTTTAAGGGCTCTAAAAAATTCCCACAGGCTGTTTACTCTGACATTTTTAAAAATTCAGGTGTTGATAACGGTGCCTATACCACCAATGATTTCACCAATTACCACTTAGATTTCTCGAAAGAGCATTTGGAAACCGTATTAGAAATTCAAGCGGATCATTTTCAAAACCTTGAATACAGCGAAGCACAATTTAGAACGGAAGCGTTAACGGTTAAGGGCGAGTATTTAAAGAATAATGCCAGCCCAATTCGCAAGTTATTATCGTCGGTTCGTTATACCGCATTCGATAGTCATACCTACAAACACACAACCATGGGTTTCTTTGAAGACATCGAAGCAATGCCAGACCAAATGGCTTACGGCAAAACCTTTTTCTCGCGCTTTTATAAGCCAGAATATGTGTCGTTAGTAATTGTTGGTGATGTTGACCCTGCAAAAACCATGGCCTTAGTAGAGAAATATTGGGGACAATGGCAACGCGGTAGCTTTGAATCAGTTGTGCCAGCAGAACCTGCTCAACAAGCGCCTCGTTATAAACACGAAGTCTATGAAAACCTGCCAGGCAATTGGTTATTAGTGTCTTTTAAAGGATCTGATTGGCAGCCAAAAGAGAAAGATCGCGCGGCACTAGATTTGCTATCTGAAATCTATTTTTCAAGTAATTCAGATCTTTATCAAGAGCTAATCGTTGACAAGCAAATTGCTAGTCAAATGTTTACTTACAATCCTGAAACTAAGGACGCTGGCCTGCGCCACGTGTTTGTTAAAGTTGAAGATGCCGACAATTTAAGTGTAGTTCGTGATGCAATCAATCGTACTTACGCTAAAGCACGAGTCGCAATGGTGTCACCAGAAAAACTAAATAGCTTAAAATCGAATCTAAAATACAGCTTTGTTAACAGCCTTGACTCATCGGAAGCCATTGCTGGCACACTCGCAAGTTACATGCACTTCACTCGTGATCCAGAAGTGATTAACCAGCTATATCGCAGTTTCGATAACATTAGCCCAAGTGACATTAAAAATGCCGCTAATAAATATTTTATCGATAACAACCGTACCACGATCACCATCTCAGCAATGGATAAAGTGCCAAACTTCGAGCAGGAAGTTAGCCTTAACGATGCAGCGGTTACATTGGCGCAAAAGCCTAGCAAGGTAGCATTTTCGGTATTAGATAAGACCAACGATTCTCCGTTAATCGATCTTAATATATTGTTCTATACCGGCGCTGCCGCTGATCCTGTGGGTCAAAAAGGTGTGTCGGCATTAATGCTAAGCATGCTAACCCAAGGTGGTTCACAGACTCGTACTTATCAAGAAATTAAAAAGGGCTTATACCCAATCGCTGGCAGCTTTGGCGCACAGCTAGACAAGGAAATGATTTCTTTCCAAGGTCGTGTACACAAAGATAACGCCGATACTTGGTATCAATTAATTAGCGATCAGTTGCTTAATCCAGGCTGGCGTGAAGATGACTTCAAACGTTTGAAGAAAGAGCTTATTGACGGCATCAATGCTGGCCTTAAATCGTCTAACGACGAAGAGCTAGGAAAAGAAGTACTGTATTCGAAGTTATATCAAGGCCATGTCTATGGTGATTATAACTACGGTGACTTGTCTGATCTTGCGAGCCTAACCATTGATGATGTTAAGGCGTTTTATAAAGCGCAGTTAACTCAGTCTAAATTGCATTTGGGGATGACTGGCGCAGTGCCAGCGAAGATTAAAGCCGCGTTAATGCGTGACTTTGCTACTTTGCCAGTGGGCAATGAAAAACGTCTAAACATTGCTAAAGCGCCAGTGCTTAAAGGTCATCACGTCACTATAGTGCAAAAATCGGCAAAATCTACCGCAGTTTCTTTTGGTTTCCCAATTGATACCTTACGCAGCGACAAAGATTGGGCGGCGCTATGGTTAGTGCGTTCTTACTTTGGTGAGCACCGAAGTTCAAACAGCTATTTGTATCAGCAAATCCGTCAAAAGCGCGGCATGAACTACGGTAACTATTCTTACATTGAATATTTCCCTCGTGGCAGTTCGCAAACTAAACCAGACGCTAACTTAGGCCGTTCTAGCCAAATATTCCAAGTATGGCTACGCCCACTTCGCTCTAACAATGACGCCCACTTTGCAACGCGTGCGGCGATGTTTGAATTAGACAAGCTGATTAAAAATGGCATGACTGAAAAAGACTTCTTGGCAACTCGTAATTTCTTAATTAACTACGTACCGCAAATGGTCTCGAGTCAAGACAAGCAGTTAGGTTATGCGCTAGACAGTGAATATTACAATACGACTGATTTTGTTAGCTATGTGCGCAATCAGTTAAAGTCATTGACCGTTGCAGACATTAACCGCGTGATTAAGCAGAACCTACAAAGTGAAGACATCCAATTTGTCTTCATTTCTGGTGATGCGAAAGACATGAAGAAACGCTTGTTAACCGAGTCTCGTTCTACGCTTAAATATAACAGCGACAAATCCGCTGACTTATTAGCCGACGACAAAATTATTCAAGATTACAAACTTAGCATCCCTAAGAAAAACCTTGAGATAGTACCGGTGAAAGATATCTTTAAATAAGATATTTTAATTGACGTAAAAGCCGCTTTATATTATTAAGCGGCTTTTTTATTTGTTTTAATTTCCTTCCCTCAAGTAATAACAACTCATAATAGAAACAATAATTTAACATTTTAATTACAAATGAGTTTACGAAACTTCATTTATCAACTATATTTAATTGAACAATATTCACAACAAAATAGATGTCGAGACTTGCTACCCTTCTTTTAGTAGGTGTTTGAGATGTTGTGTTTGCACTTAATTTAATAAACCTGTCAATGCGTTACTGGTTTAATGCTTTTAAGGACTCGTTGTTTTCATCATAAATTGTTCCTAACGATCGCATTCAGTAAATTAAATTCATGCTGATACCCTGTGATCAAAAGAAACACCTAATAGTTAATGTCTTATTACGCGCGTTAGCCTGCGTATTATCTATCACGAAATAAACCACTTAAACCAGCTCGGCCTTGTGGTTAATATATCAAATGAAGGATTATCAGAAATGACAATAAAATTACTAAAAACTACATTGGCGCTAGCTCCTCTCGTCATTGCTATGCCGATTTTTGCGCAACATAGCGACCCCTTATATCCCCAACAATGGCACTTAAAAAATACCGGCCAAACCGCCTTCTCTGCCAATGGCGGTAAGAAAGGCCAAGATATGAGAGTAGCAGCAGCACACTCTCGTGGAATTTTAGGGCAAGGTATCAAGGTTACCGTTATAGATACCGGCGTTCAGATTGACCATATAGATCTCGCTGACAACATTGTGTTCGGCTCTAGAGACTTACTCAACGGGGGGGATTATCCTATTGATACAAACGGTCACGGCACTGCTGTCGCTGGGATCATAGCGGCGGTTGGTTATAATGGCGAAGGTGTGCGCGGCGTTGCCCCTTTTGCAAGCCTAAACGGTTTTAATTTTTTGGCTGAGCAAAGCCTACTATCATTTTTGATTTCACACGGTAAAGGGGAAGGAACCAAAGATACTCACATATTTAACCAAAGTTATGGTGGCGGTGATATATTCCCTAGAACCTATGATCCGGTGAATGATTTAGAATTGGCAATTACCGAAGACGCAATGAAAGATGTCACGCTTAACAATGCCAATGGACGTGGCGCTACTTTTGTAAAATCAGCAGGCAATGGCTATAACTCTTTTGGTTATGGGAAATATTTTATTCTACCCGGCAATTACTTTACCGCGGCAGATGACGGTGAACTGAGAAACTTAGGTCTGCCCATGGAAAATAGTAACGCAGAAATAAGTGATGCAAATTTTTGGAATACGGTGGTTAGTGCGGTCAATGCCCGCGGTAAACGCTCCAGTTATTCATCAGTCGGTTCAAATGTCTTTATGACGGCAACGGGTGGTGAGTATGGTTCAGAAAATCCAGCAATGGTGACCATAGACCTGATGGGTTGTGATAGTGGTTTTAATGTCGCCGATGGCTTAGGTGAAAATGAATTACACGGCGGTACCGATATCGATCCCGATTGTAATTATACCAGCGTGATGAACGGAACCTCTTCCGCAGCGCCTAGTTTTACTGGTGCAATCGCTACGGTTATGTCGGCTAACAGCCTCCTTTCACCAAGAGATGCCAAGCACTTACTAGCAAAGACAGCGACTAAAACAAATAAAAAACATCGTGGTGTAACCTTGAAATTCATTAATAATCATGGTGATGAAGTTAAATATAAGGCAATTGATGGTTGGAAAAAGAACGCAGCAGGATTCAAGTACCATATGTTTTATGGTTTGGGCCGACCAAACATCAACAAAGCGGTTAAACTTGCTACAAAGAAGGGTAGAAAAGCCTATAAACCACTGTCAGCATTACGCATATCACCATGGAATACGTTAGCGACTCATGTAGAAATACCTGACGCTAGTTTAAGAGGTGGCTCTGCTAATCAATATGTTAATATCGCACGAAAATTTAAAATTGAAGGTGTGCAAATTAAACTGGATATTGAACATTCTCGATTGAACGATTTATCGATTGAACTAATATCACCATCCGGTACTCGCAGTGTCATCATGACCCCAAAGTCAGGCGCATTTGTTGGCCAATTCTTTGACGAGACTATAACGGGTCTAAAAGATCAGCTATTTTTATCACATCACTTTTACGGAGAAAAAGCCCGCGGAAATTGGAAGCTAAAAGTTGTTGATACCAATGGCGGAGACGGTGACTGGATACTCTATGACAGAGTCGAGGGCGCACCAAGTACTATTTCCCCTGAAAACAATGCACAACCTGGCGTGATCACTAACTGGTCAATTCGCTTCTTCGGTCACAAAGGATAATCAACCATGAAAATTTTAATAACGGCATTAGCCTTTACGCTACTTTCAACCACTGCAATAGCGGGTAAACATAACGAACTTAAGCCATTAAAAATCGCCCAGTATACAACGGTTGGTTACGTTGAACTCGACGGTAAACGCTACCAAAAAGTGGTCAGCAACCATCAGTTATCCAGTCTGAGGAAAACAGCTAAAAGTATTGGAGTATCGAACAACTTCGGACTCTTCAAAAATGATATGATTCAAAGAGGAGAACTAGCACTACTTGAAAAGGTTAGTGGTAATTTCTTCATTTCTGGTAAAAATAGCCTAGTTTTGCAATCTATCGTCGATGAATATAATCTCGATATTGTCTATAGTAAGGGCAACGTAGCCATTGTGACCGCGCCACAGGGAAAAGAGTTGATTTCGCTACTCAATAGCCTTCGCGCCGACAAAAGAATCAGCGTGGCCAACCTAGAAAAGGTCGCCAATAAAATGCACCCAGAATAAGGTATTTCAATAAAAAAAGCCGCTTCATAAATGAAGCGGCTTTTTTATGCGGTAAAAGCTGTTGTGTTAACGGGTCTAGAAACGACCAGTTAAACCGATAGTGATTGCGTCATCACCTTCAAGCGCTTCATACATAACACGTACAGCAATGCTTGGCGTAAAGAAGTGTTGAGCTTTAATACCAAATTCATACCCATCGGCACTAGAAGCAACAATACCAATGCTTGATTGTGCAGTCCAGTAATAATCAGCCATTACTGTCACGTCTTCGCTAGCGTCACTATAATTAGCTTCAAAATTAACAAATTGGTCGTCACCAAGAACCGCAACATACTTAGTTCTGATGCCTAAATTGTCAGAGAAGTCTTCAGATTGTCCCGTTAATGCAACTAACCAGTTTTCAGCGAAGAAGTAACCAACTTGGCCGCTAAAATTAGTGTCGCTATCACCGTTCTCAACGTCAACGAAGTTAAGTTCTAATGCACCATAGAAATCATCTGCAAAATATTCGCCGCCTAGGTTGATGCCAAAAGCGTCGCCATCATAGTTGATATACGATGCGTTAACATTAGTCTTGCGACCCATAAATGCCGCTTCTGCCCATGCTGTATCTTTGGTGCTAACAGCATCAAAATAATGGGTACCTTTGATTGAAAAAGCGTTGTAGCTATCTACTTTCAAAAAATCCACATCAACTTGTGATTGATAGTCATTAGCGAATGCATTTACTGATAATAGGCTTAAGCCCAGTGCGATTGTTGTAAGTTTCATTTTTTTCCTTGTAATGAAATTAGTATTAAAGAGGCATTTAACAGAAAGGGTTGGCAGCAGGAGTAGCAAGCTAGCATGGTGCATAGCGCTTCATTTCCTTTGGGCAGCAACTTCAAATCCGTTTGCGAGCGGCATAATATAGTACAGTTTAGGGTTTAGCAAATTTAAATCGAAATATCTTCAAAAAATACGCATTTAGAACTATAAAATAATGACGTTACAAGCAAAAGACGTATCATTCTCATTTTAATGCTACAGTTTCTACACATTTTTTACTTTAGCATAATGCTAAAGTAGTTATAATTTTTCTGCTAACACATTGGAACGTCATGATTAAGTTTAATAAACTATGTGCCACCTTGTTATTTATATGCCCAGCCGTCGCTTCAGCCAACAATATTGATTTCACCTTAGGTTCTGGTCTGCCTTATGTCGCCATTGTAGAAGCGTCAGTGGCGAGTAATAACAACACACAGCGCTGGTTCGGCAATTACAAAATTGGCTTAGATGATGGTTTTTCCATAGGTGTTGAACAAGCATTTGGCCAAGGAGATCATCATGCGGCAGGCTTGATTATAGGCGCTTTTGGCGTGCAAACCGATTCAAGACCATGTGAAAAGTCATCGGAATCAACAGACAGCCTAACTAACGCTTTGACTAATGCACTAGGCTGCGTCATTTCACTTGGCTTTAGCGAAGAAAGCACCGAAGGGGTTGCATTGTCATATAGCTATCATTTTTCAGGCATTAATCAAAAGGGCTGGAAGATACGTCTAGAGGCAGGTTATGGCAAAGGCTCACGTAGCGGCGAAAAGCGCGGCGATGGCAGTTTTATAGTTGCTTATCAGTTTTGAGTTTATGGGTAACCGCTCACTTAATTAACGGTTACCCATTGGTTCGATTTACTTATTTTGAAAACCGTTGCATGCGATGAAATACTTGTTGTAGATACAGTGAATTGACCTTGCCTTCTTTGCTTCTATTACTTTTGTCAAGATACTCAAAACCTCCCGTACCAGCATTAACCTCGGTGATTGAGTCTTGTTCGATAATCGCATATTTGGAATAACTTGCAGCCAGTAACCATGGTCTAACCTTTACTGGTGCAAAGAGATTCTCACCCGTTGTATAGTCCACCAATTCATTGGCCACCCCTAAATATTTGTTCATCAAACTGGGCACGATATCGATATGACTAGTAATGGTTTGTCGTTTGTTCCAACGCTGGCACATACTGTTATCACTGCCAACAATGGCAAAGGGTACTTTGAGCTGTGCGTCGGTAAAATTACCATTGTGGCCCCAAAAATTCTGTTTGTTGTCGTTTATCTCTTGCCCGTGATCACCCGTGATCACTACGATGGTATTTTCTAGCTTGCCACTTTTACGTAAGGACTCGATAACGCCAGCGATAAGCGAGTCAGTATAATGGGCGCTGGTGTAATAGCGATTTAAATAAGGTTCAACGTCACTATTATTGTTTAATTTAAGGTAATTAAAGTCGGGACTCATTGGTTCAAACTTATGCTTATAATCCTCGGGCACCGCATAAGCGTGCGGAGTATCGTAAAACAAAAATGAGAACGCTGCTTCCTTTTTATCGCGTTGATTGTTCCACGCCACCCATTCTTCGGTGATTTCACGATCTCTCGAAATAACATCTTCACCTTTCGATTCGATGCGTAAATTTTCAATATTGCTAAACACGGTTTGGTCAAATTGTGGATTACGTAAATGCGCCGATGCAAATACGCCGATTTTATAATCAAGTTGTTGTAATCGATCCATAAATAATGGGCTGCGACGATTATTATAAAATGCATGCCAATAAGTGCCCGGTAGAGCATAAAACAAGCCAAAAATTCCGACTCTAGTCGCATTACCAGTGGAGTAATGATTGTCTAATTGACAACCTTGTTCAGCAAAACGGTGTAAATTTGGCATGTACTGCGCGGTAAAACTATCTTGACGCCATGAATCGACAACAATCCATAGAATGTCTTTTTTATTGCTAACCTCACTCACCTGCATTGCAGACCGCGGGTAGTTTAGCGGTGAATGAACATTTTTAGCCGAAGCTTTTATTTGGCGCTGTTGCGCTACAAATTCGCTATCGACTAAATCATATTTAGTTAACAAGCGGTTGGCCGACGTTGGATGATACAACGGTAAATAACGCGTGATATTAGTAATTGAACTAACGCCATGCGCGTTAGCGAAAACATGAATACTATGGCTAGACACAATAGCAATGGCTACTATAGCGACAAAACGACGTCTTACGTTGTTCGTCCAAGTCGCTGCTTTTAATGTTGTATATTTAAGCACAGTCCATTGCACGGCAAATATAAGCGCTATAATTGCACTGGTTGTAAGCACGAATACCAGCGGAAAAGTCACCACGCCACCAGACAACACCATTTCAATGACCACTGCATTAATATGAAAGCGATACTGCGCATACACCAAAACATCGGTAATCAACCAGCCAATAAATATTGTTAGCCCCAGAGCTATTAAGACGTTTCTTAGGCGCTGCCCTTTAATAAATAGCAATGGCAATAACAGCAAGGAAAATAAGCCCGTTAATAAAGACATTTGCCCCAACGTAGCCGTGGCCAAATAAAACCAGGTTAACGCGTCTTGAGGGGGACTCATATATTGAAAATAGTTACACGCGATAGCAATAGCAATTAGCGCATTGGCGATCATGGCATAACCTAGTGCTTTACTGTTTAATGTAATACGGGATAATAATGCGGAAAACAAATCATACTTCCTTTGAAGTCTTGTTTGATAAGCGCTGTATTTTAAACCAAATAAGCTCGGTATGGCAATAATATCACCCTAAATACTGACAATGCTATTTTACTTAACGGTGTAAAAGTCGATTTATTGGCGGCGGCATGTTTTGGCGTTGGCGATGGAAAAGTTGGTTGGATCAGCCTTGGCGTTTTGATCCCATGCACAACGCTAATGGCTTTAGAGTTGATACCCACTCACAACCGAACGGCAGTTATCATTATCACGGCAAACCCAATGCACTGTTTAATGAGAGTAATGCAAGTTCAGCGTCGCCGGTCATCGGGTTTGCTGCCGACGGCTATCCAATCTTTGGTAGTTTTTGATGATAATGGAACGATCAGAAAAGCCCTTTCAAGCTTTCGGCTAAAAACAGGAGACAGGCCAGCAGGTAATGACACAGCCCAAGGTACATACGATGGTATTTATGGGCCTTACATCACAGATCAATACCCTTACGTATTAAGCTGCTTTAAGGGCACTGTCGATAACTCATTTAACGAATAAAGACATATATTCCAAGCACAAAAAAAGCGCCCTTAGGCGCTTTTTTTAATCACTAACAAAAAAGGATTAACCTTTTCTTTTACGAACCATTTCTAGTACACGTAACTGAGCAACAGCGTTGGCTAATTGCTTAGCTGCTTCTGCGTAGTTCATGTCACCACCGGCTTTGTTAATGTTTTCTTCTGCAAGACGCTTAGCTTCAACAGCTGCGGTTTCGTCAAGATCACCACCACGAATAGCAACATCAGCAAGGATGTTAACTGTTCCGGGTTGGATCTCTAAGATACCACCAGAAAGGAAGATAATTTCTTCCTCTCCGTTCTGTTTAACTAGGCGTACCATGCCAGGCTTGATGCTAGTTAATAGTGGTGCGTGACCAGGCATAATGCCTAACTCACCCGCTTCACCAGAAACTTGCAATGATTCAACGCGACCAGAGAATATTTGCTCTTCTGCGCTCACTACATCAAGTTGTACAGTCATAGCAGCCATAGTTGCCTCCTAAGCGATTAAAGCTTGTTTGCTTTCTCAACAGCTTCGTCGATGCTACCAACCATGTAGAACGCTTGTTCTGGTAGGTTGTCGTATTCGCCAGCAAGAATGCCTTTGAATCCAGCGATAGTATCTTTTAGTGAAACGTATTTACCAGGTGCACCGGTAAAGATTTCAGCTACGAAGAAAGGTTGAGATAAGAAACGTTCAACTTTACGAGCACGAGTTACGGTTTGCTTATCTTCTTCAGATAGCTCATCCATACCTAAGATCGCAATGATGTCTTTAAGCTCTTTATAACGCTGAAGGTTTAACTTAACACCTTGTGCAATGTCATAATGCTCTTGTCCAACAACTAATGGATCAAGTTGACGCGAAGTAGAATCTAATGGATCGATTGCCGGGTAAATACCACGAGAAGCGATGTCACGAGAAAGTACAACAGTTGCATCTAAGTGAGCAAAAGTAGTTGCTGGAGACGGATCGGTCAAATCATCCGCAGGTACGTATACCGCTTGGATTGAAGTGATAGAACCCTTCTTAGTAGAAGTGATACGCTCTTGCAATACACCCATTTCTTCAGCAAGTGTAGGCTGGTAGCCTACTGCTGATGGCATACGGCCAAGAAGTGCAGATACTTCTGTTCCGGCTAATGTGTAACGATAGATGTTATCGATAAACAATAATACATCCATACCTTCGTCACGGAACTTTTCAGCCATAGTAAGACCAGTTAACGCAACGCGTAAACGGTTACCTGGAGGCTCGTTCATCTGACCGTAAACTAGCGCAACTTTATCAAGTACGTTAGATTCGTTCATTTCGTGGTAGAAATCGTTACCCTCACGAGTACGCTCACCAACACCAGCAAATACAGAATAACCTGAGTGCTCGATCGCGATGTTACGGATCAATTCCATCATGTTTACTGTTTTACCAACACCAGCACCACCGAACAAACCTACTTTACCACCCTTAGCGAATGGACAAACTAGATCGATTACTTTGATACCAGTTTCTAACAAATCGTTAGAGTTAGCTTGCTCTTCATAAGTAGGAGCTTCGCGATGGATTTCCCAACGCTCTTCTTCACCGATTGGACCAGCTTCATCGATTGGTTCACCCAATACGTTCATGATACGACCAAGCGTCTTAGTACCTACTGGTACCATGATTGGACGACCACTGTTTTCTACATTTAGGCCACGACGTAAACCGTCTGATGAACCCATGGCAATAGTACGAACTAAGCCACCGCCCAGCTGCTGCTGAACTTCTAACACTAGATTGTAACCATCGTTGGTTACTTTCAGTGCGTCATATACTTTAGGAACCGAATCTTGTGGGAATTCAACATCCACAACTGCGCCGATTACCTGTACAACTTTACCTAAACTCATGATTATTCCTCAAAGTTTATTAAACCTATGCCTAAACTACCGCGTTATACGGCCGAAGCGCCCGCTACAATTTCACCCAATTCTTGAGTGATTGCCGCTTGACGTGCTTTGTTATAAACAAGCTGTAATTCGTCAATCAAGTCTGATGCGTTGTCTGTGGCGCTTTTCATTGCCATCATACGTGCGGCCATTTCACTGGCAACATTTTCCACAACACCTTGATAAACTTGAGACTCTACGTAACGAGTAAGAAGTACATCTAGTAATTCTTTCGCGTCTGGTTCGTAGAGGTAATCCCAGTGATGAGATTGCTCAGTATTACCTTCTTGCTTTGGCAAGGGTAGTAGTTGATCGATCGTAGGTGTTTGAATCATGGTGTTTACAAACGTGTTGTAAACAACATATAAACGATCCAATTTACCTTCGTCATATGCTTTAAGCATTACTTGAACGCTGCCAATTAGCTCGCTAAGTGAAGGCTTGTCACCCAAACCTGAAGTTTGTGCAACCACATCACCGTTACCGAAACTATTGAAGAAGCTGATCGCTTTACTACCAATAAGTGCAAAAGAAACTTCTGCCCCTTTGGTTGTCCAGACACCCGCGTCTTTAACTACTTTCTTGAACAAGTTAATGTTTAAACCACCACAAAGACCACGGTCACTTGAAATAACAATGTAACCGACTCGCTTAGCGTCACGTGCATCCATGTAAGGATGACGATATTCCAAGCTGCCTTCAGCAATATGACCAATCACCGAGCGCATGCTAGTAGCATATGGGCGTGATGCGTGCATGCGTTCTTGCATACGGCGCATCTTGCTTGCTGCAACCATTTCCATAGCGCTGGTGATCTTCTGAGTGTTTTTAACACTCGCGATCTTAGTTTTTATCTCTTTTCCGCCAGCCATCTCTTCTTTCTCCAGTTAGTTAGGCGTTGCGAGCAACGCCCATCACCGACTTAGTAAGTCTGAGTTGCTACGAAGTTTTCAAGCAAAGCTGTAAGCTCAGATTCGATCTCAGCGTTGTAGTCGCCTTTCACGTTAATCTTAGCCATTAGCTCGCTGCCTTCGCTATTTGCATATGCAAGAAGAGACGCTTCAAAATCAACAACTTTGTTGATCGCAACATCTTTTAGGAAGCCTTTTTCAGCAGCGAAGATAACAACCGCTTGCTGTGCAACGCTCATAGGAGCATATTGCTTTTGCTTCATCAATTCTGTTACACGCTGACCATGCTCAAGTTGAGCACGAGTCGCGTCATCTAGATCAGATGAAAACTGAGCAAAAGCTGCAAGTTCACGATACTGAGCTAGTGCAGTACGAATACCGCCAGAAAGCTTCTTGATGATCTTAGTTTGTGCAGCACCACCAACACGAGATACCGAAATACCAGGGTTAACAGCAGGACGTAGTCCAGCGTTAAACAAGTCAGTTTCTAAGAAGATCTGACCATCGGTAATCGAAATTACGTTAGTAGGTACGAATGCAGAAACGTCACCCGCTTGGGTTTCGATGATAGGAAGAGCAGTTAAAGAACCAGTCTTACCTTTCACGGCACCTTTAGTGAACTTTTCAACGTAATCAACGTTTACGCGAGCAGCACGTTCTAGCAATCTACTGTGAAGATAGAAAACATCTCCAGGGTAAGCTTCACGGCCTGGTGGGCGACGTAAAAGCAATGAGATTTGACGGTAAGCAACAGCTTGCTTAGTCAGATCATCATATACGATTAGTGCGTCTTCACCGCGGTCACGGAAATATTCACCCATAGCACAACCAGAGTATGGTGCTAGGAATTGTAGTGCAGCAGCTTCAGCAGCAGATGCAACAACAACGATAGTGTTTGCAAGCGCGCCGTGCTCTTCTAGTTTACGAACAACGTTCGAAACAGTAGAGTTCTTCTGGCCGATAGCTACGTAAACACACTTAATGCCAGAATCTTTCTGAGCAATAATTGCGTCGATTGCGATAGCAGTCTTACCAGTTTGACGGTCACCGATGATTAATTCACGCTGGCCACGGCCAACTGGAATCATGGTATCGATTGCTTTAATACCAGTTTGCACTGGCTGGTCAACAGATTGACGTTCGATTACACCAGGGGCAATCATTTCAACAGCAGAGTAACCATCGTTTTCGATAGCGCCTTTACCGTCAATTGGTTCACCAAGCGTGTTTACAACACGGCCTAGTAGACCAGGACCTACTGGTACTTCAAGAATACGACCAGTTGATGTTACTTTAACGCCTTCAGCTAGATCAGCATAAGGGCCCATAACAACAGCGCCTACAGAATCACGCTCTAAGTTAAGCGCGATCGCATAGCGTCCGCCTGGTAGTTCAATCATCTCGCCTTGCATCACGTCCGCTAGGCCGTTGATGCGGATGATACCGTCGCTTACAGAAACGATAGTACCTTCGTTACGAGCTTCACTAACAACTTCGAATTGTTCGATACGTTGTTTGATCAGATCACTGATCTCAGTGGAATTTAGTTGCATGCTCTAATCCCCAATTATGATTGCAGCTGATTGCTAAGACGTGCTAATTTTCCGCGTACTGATCCGTCAATTAACAGATCTCCTACACGAATAATCACGCCAGCAACCAGAGATTTATCAATAGATACGTTTAGCTTCACTTTGCGAGCTAAACGCTTTTCCAATGATGCGGCTATATCAGCCATTTGTGCATCAT
>JABSRV010000056.1 GCA_013214905.1 Psychrobium sp.
ATTCTCAACAAATATCTTATAATGACGCAGTTGGTCGCTTATCGCCTAGCCCTACGGGAGCTAGGGTAGAAAGCGATTACGGCGTTATGATTCATAATCAGGGAATAACCATTAATGACAAATCATGCCTTGTACTCGCATCCTACCCAAGCTCTGAAACATGCATTTCTAGGTGGCACGGGTATAAAGCATAATGAATGAGACGCTTGATACACCTCGCCAGTGTTGGACATTGGCGGGGTGTTATTTTTTCTTTTTCTCGTTGCTCGGCATTATGGTGCCTTATTGGGGCGTATACCTTAAATCTTTGCAATTTGATTCGGCGAAAATAGGCCAGTTATTGGCTGTGTTAATGGCGACGCGCATCGTGATGCCGCTACTGTGGGCCATTCGGGTAGATAAAACGGGGCGGCGTTTACAAGCCATTCGATTGGGCGCATTAAGCTCTTCAATCTTTTTTCTGCTGTTTTTCGTGGTGCAAGATTATTGGCCCATTGCGCTGGTCTTAATACTTTATGCATCCTGTTGGAGCGCAATTTTACCGCAACTTGAAGTCGTCACACTCACCACATTGAGTAAACGTAGTCATGATTACAGTAAAGTAAGAATGTGGGGCAGCATCGGCTTTATTTCATCAGTCACACTTGGTGGTTTTCTCTTTGAACATTACGGCATCAATTGGTTAATTAGCGTTGGGTTTTTGTTGTTGGTATGTCTTTGGCTGTGCAGCTTAACCTTAAGATATCATGTCAGTAACGATGAAATAGCAGAGACGCCAAAGGGCAATGGCGGTGGTTTTATAGCGATTGTTAAGCAGCGTTATGTACTGCTTTTCTTGGCTGCTATTTTGTTATTACAGATAAGCCACGGTCCTTATTATAGCTTCTTTGTGCTGTATTTAATCGATCATGGTTACAACGAATCGTTTGCCGGATTACAAATAGGCTTAGGGGTATTAGCAGAAATAGGTATCTTTAGTATTTCTGCGTGGTTATTGCGAAAATATACTGCAAAATCATTGTTATTGTTTAGTATGTTACTTAGCGCGCTGCGCTGGATGTTAACGCCGTTGGTGGTTGATGATGTGTGGCTATTGTCACTCACGCAATGCTTACACGCCGCTAGTTTTGGTAGTGCGCATGCGGCGGCCATGGTGTTTTTAAATCAGTGGTTTGTAGGTGATAATCGCGGACGAGGGCAAGCGTTATATGCCTCTGTCAGTTTTGGCATTGGCGGTGCTTTAGGTGCGCTGCTCGCTGGATTTTTATGGCAAGAAGGCGCAGGTGCTCATACAACATGGTTAGTGGCTGCTTTTTTTGCAATGCTAGCCTTAGTATTGGTTTGGCTGATACAATGCCCGCCAACTCATCAGCCCACCACGAAGCAATCAATCACGTGAAACAAGCCTTGTCTCCAAAATTAATGCCAACTTCACAGCCTGAGCTAGTGCCCCCACTAAAAGCTGAGCCTCAAATCAGCGCTTGGCAAACCAGCGATTTAATATCGATTTTCGAGCAATGTTTTGCCGACAGCGAAAATACCTGTTTGATCAAAGGCGGTGATGAGCCGATATATCTACCTTGTGATGAAATTCATCCGCAGCATCGCATTATTTTTGCCCGTGGATTCTTTGCTAGTGCGTTACACGAAATTGCCCATTGGCTAGTGGCTGGGGTTGAGCGTCGTCAGCGTGAAGATTACGGTTATTGGTATGACAGCGATGGGCGCGACAAACCAACACAACTTGCTTTTGAAGCGGTTGAAGTGAAACCTCAAGCGGTGGAGTGGGCGTTATCCTTAGCCTGTGGTTGCCCCTTTAATGTCAGCAGTGACAATCTAAATGGTTGGCAATCAGACCGATACTCATTTCAAGATAAAGTCTATCAGCGTCTGTGCTTTTTGATTGAAGATGGCTTTAATCAACGAACGCGCTTATTGCTGACTCAGTTACAGCAATTTTATCAAACGCCTGTCTTGTGCATAGCCAACATCAAATATCAGCCGCAGGTCGCGTTATTACGAGTTTCTGTATTACCAGACACGTTATTTCAGGACTCTTTATCAATAGAGAGTG
Organism: Psychrobium sp.; assembly: GCA_013214905.1. Classification (GTDB taxonomy): domain Bacteria; phylum Pseudomonadota; class Gammaproteobacteria; order Enterobacterales; family Psychrobiaceae; genus Psychrobium. The sequence goes on from JABSRV010000056.1 coordinate 2,075, forward strand.
CGCTAAAGGAATCACATGAAGTTTAAATTAGGACTAATCATTAACCCTGTTGCGGGACTTGGTGGCAGCGTGGCGTTAAAGGGCAGTGATAATGTCGCTAGTGAAGCCCTCGCACTAGGCGCTACGCCAAAGGCAAATGACCGCGCCTTGCAAGCACTAGAACTCTTAGTGGATTATCGCGAGAAAATCATTGTGCTCACGGCCCCTGGACTAATGGGCCAAGATTTATGTGAGACGCTGGGGCTTCATTATCAATTGGTTGAGTTTTTACAAGATCAGCAACTCGATAAAAATTTGTTATCGAGCAATGCACAACATACCATTAATGCGGCTAAAGCCATCAAAGAGCAAGGCGCCGACTGCTTAGTCTTTGCCGGCGGTGATGGCACCGCACGTAATATATTTACCGCGATAGGTGATGATTTCCCCGTGTTAGGTGTGCCTGCTGGTGTGAAAATACATTCAGGTGTTTACGCTATCACGCCAAAGGCGGCGGGCAAGGTTTTACAGTTGTTGATCAGTAACCAACTGGTCAGTTTAATGCAACGTGATGTCATGGACATTGACGAATCATTGTTTAGGCAAGGCGTTGTTAAAGCCAAACGTTATGGCGAGATGATGGTGCCAGCAGAGCTAACCTATATGCAAGCGGTAAAAATGGGCGGCATTGAATCTGACGAATTAGTGCATAGAGATATTGCAGCAGATGTGATAAGTGACATTGAAGATGAACTACTCATTGTCGGCTCAGGTTCTACAACGGCCTATATCATGCAAGAATTGGGGCTTGATAATACCTTATTAGGCGTTGATGTGGTGCACGATCAAGCATTAGTCGCCAGTGACGTGAGCGAGCAAGTATTGTTACAACTGATTAGCCAGTTTGATAGCTGTAAACTCGTTGTTACCTTAATTGGCGGCCAAGGACACGTTTTTGGGCGCGGTAATCAGCAGCTCAGCCCTAAGGTGATCAGAGCCATTGGCTTAGACAATATAATCATTATTGCCACCAAGGCAAAATTAAATGCGCTCAATCAGCGACCGCTATTGGTCGATACCGGTGATCAAGCATTGGATCTCGCGCTAAGCGGTTTGGTGAAGATCACTACAGGCTACCGGGACTACGTGATGGTACGTATAGCTAACCCTGATTTAATGTAGACAAATTAACTAGCTTGTTGACATTACTACAACCTTTTGATTGTTATCATTAACAAAAGTTTATAATTCAGAATAAATGCTCGTTTTGTCGTATTAATTCTTGTAACATTAATGACATGACGTATTGCAATCAGTTATTTACGATACAAACAACTAGGCAAAAGCGTTAGCCTTAAACATGAATCACCAATGGATGTTGCCTTTTAAGGATAATGGAATCTTAGTTTGCTGTCATGGCGACTAGAAATGGATGTAACAGCAGCCAGTTTTTCACGGTATTTTCCTTGTGCTTAACACACCATTTCAGCGCATTCCCGTTATGACATCATTAACCGTTGTTGGCTATTTAAACGTCAAAAGATAAACATATAAATTATTTGTATTGGGTACTAAATATGAACAAAAGCCGGATCAGTTATCACGTACTCGTCATTCTTATGATGTTTACCCTGGTTTGTTGCCTGCATAAAATAGCCTACGCGACCGAGCTTAATAGTTTGGCAAGAGACTTCACCTTAAAAAGCGTAGACGATGATAATATTCGATTGCACGAACTGCGTGGTTCGGTCGTTGTTATTAAGTTTTTGTCTCATCGTTGCGGCTCATGTGTGGCATCTTTGACTGAGTTAGACCAGTTATATAAGAAGTACAAAGCGCAAGATTTTATCGTGCTTGGTATACAGGCTCCGGCGCCTAAGGTGGTTTTACCTGCGAGCGAGCCTGTTGAAAAAGCAAACAAAAATTATAATAGCAACGTGGTTATTCTAGAAACCGAAAGCGCCACGGCTATCGCTAGTAATCGTGTTACTGAAGATATTGTTGGCCAACTGATTGCCAGCGCTAAGCAGGGGAATACACCACCCAAACACTTGAGTCTCGCAAAGGTTGGTTTTCCAATATTACTTGATAAAAACAGTGAAGTGCAGAAAGTGTATCGAATTAATGACAAACCCTTGATGGTATTGATTGATAGATTTGGTTATCAGCGCTTTTTGTACCAAGAACAAGCCAGCGCACAAAGAGACAGCTACCAATTAAAAATAGAATCGTTATTGGCGCAAAAGGTTTATTAGTGTTTTTAATTAAATAGTCGATCCAATTAAAATAATACATCTGCCATTGAAAAATCATCAGGTTAAGGAATAAAAATGAAAGTAAAATTTGCTATTGCATTGCTAGTCTTATGGAGCAATATCGGACAGTCTGAAAATCTTTCACCCATCAATAAAGAAATACAAACGTTGCGAGAACAGGTCATTTCGCTCAACAGAGATTTACAAATTCTGGAGCAAAAATTAGTTTATCCATCTGAAACTAAAGTTGCTGTTTATGTATCAATGACTATTGGTGACTACTTTGAGTTGGACGCGATAGAGCTTAAAATTGACGGCGTCACCCAAACGAGTTTCTTATATACCGATAAACAAAATCAAGCCTTACGACAAGGTGGTATTCAGCGTCTTTTCGTTGGCAATATAAAACGTGGCATGCATGACGTTACCGCGGTTATTCGTGGTAAAGGCGTCGATAACAGTGAATACATTCGCGCTATTTCAGGGCGATTCGGTAAAATGAAAAATGCGCTGACCTTGGAGTTGAAAATACTAGATTCCAGTGCCGTTGATCAACCCGTATTTAACTTGGTTGAGTTTTAACTTCATGATCAAACAGGCCAAAAGAGCGATTAAAAATGGACTGACGTATGCGTTTTTTTTCGTTGCTATGACACCAATTGTTCACGCCAACGCGCAAGAATCATTGCAATCGCAACGTGCGTTATACGAATTAGATTATCGTGTGGCGTTATTTCATCATTTTCAAGGTGATGATCTTAAGGCGTTGCGTGAAATGTCGCGTCTTGAAAGTCTACCTTCAAAACAGTTTATAGATAATTTGGCACGTTTGAATAAAGGCAAAATGAGCTTGTCTTTTGGCCTCATAGACAATGCCGATAATATTTTAACGGCGCTAGACCGTAATCTACCCTCAAGCATTGATTCATCGTCATCTTGGCTTGAAAATGCCAAATATCATTATAAATCTGGTAATTGGTTAGCGGCTCAACAGGCCCTAGATCAAGTAACTGAGCCATTAGATAATGTTGCCACCGAACAGGCTTCTTTCTTTAACGCGCAATTGGCGCTTAAGAAAGATCAAATGAGCCGCTTTAATAATCATCGAAATAACGTCATAGAAGATAAAGATCTAGCCGCCTATTTACGCCACAACCATTTGCTGACTAAGGCTCAAGCAGGGCAAATTACTCAATTTGACCTGCTTGAGCTTATTACGCAATCGTTTACGGCTCAAGACGCTACGCCCCAATCTGCTGAACAACAAGCGATCGCGCAACGCAGCATGTTGGTGCTAGGATATGCATTTATCGAGCAGGGTAAAAACGAATTAGCCATTAACGCGTTTCAACGCATCGACATAGACTCTCACGTATTAGAGCCTGCGTTGTTAGGATATGAGCTAGCACTTAACAATTTAGCGCAATATTCGTTGGCGAAAAATGTATTTTCGCGATTAGCATCGCGCGATAATTTGTCTATTTATGTGCAAGAAGCTATCTTGGGTGAAGCCTATAGCAGCGAGCAATTGGGTGATGAAAAGACGTCTGTTGCCAAATTAAGGCAGGGCATTAAACGCCTGTCGGCACATAAGTCACAGTTACGGTCGCTGTTGATAAAATTCGCCGTCGACAGCAGCTGCTTTAGCGCACTTATCGATCAAAACTCATCATTTTGGTGCCATGAGGATAATCAAGACCTGTTGGGCATGGCGTTCATTGAAATGTTGTCGCAACAGCAGTTCAGTTTTCTCAGCGAGCAAATTCTAGATGTCGCGTCTTTAACTAACAACCTGCAGCAGCGCTCCACTCAGCTAGACGTTTACAACGAGTTACTTAATAACAAACAAAAATTAAGCGTAAGCCGTATTCAATACATGAAACAAAATAATCTCAAGAAACAGGTTGCTGATTTAATCGCTAGACGAGACGACATCGCCAAGCGCATTACTTTTGCAAAAGGGGTTGGCAATGGCTCTTTCTTTCTACCCCCTAAAGAAGCGGCATTGCTAACCGGTGTTAAAAAGGCCGCGATGAGGTTTCGCCGCCTTGATAGAAGCAATAAGCAAACGAAAAAATACAGGACACGCTTACGACGCATTGAAGGCTTGGTATTGTGGCATGTGCTCTACAAACGGGATGAAAACATCAGTCAAACTGATTATATGAACATGCAACTCAATGAACAAACACAAGTATTACAAGATCATTTGCAACAGCTGATTGATGATACCAGTCATATGGGGGAAGTTAGGTCTCAATTGGCTGACATTGCAGCACTAAAGCAAAAAACACTTCAGCAAATTGACGTGAGCCGCGAGTTAATATCTCGCTTAAAGCATAAATTACACGCATTAATTGAACAGCATTTTACGCAGCGACAGAGCCAGCTGAGTCAAGCCATTACCAACGCGAAGTTTTCGATTGTTCGGTTGCAAGACGCCAGTTATCAACGAAATCAAGCGAAAATATCGCGTATTACAGGTGATAAGTAATGAATAAACTTAAATTGGGTTTACTGCCAATTAGCGCCTTGGTTTTATCATTAGCATTAGTCGGGTGTGTTAATACCGGTAATGGCAATCAGGCAAAGAAAAAAACCTTAGCAGACATTAGCCTTAATATTGAACCTGCGGTTAAAAGCTTTGTAGAGCGACCACAAGCAAAAGAAAATGCCAGTGACTCTGACGTAACGCGGCTTATCATTGACTATAAAGAATTAGCACAGCTAACCGATGATCCAAAAGTTAAAGAAAAAATAGCGCTACGTCTGGCAGAATTACAACTTATTGACGACGAACACGCGCAAGAAGTAGGTTCAAGCGTGCAAGATAATGCAGCGGGCTATTTTGACAATACCATTGCCGCCTACCAAGCGCTGTTAAAAAAACGCGATTGCGGCGACAATTCGGAACATTTATTATACCAGCTAGCAAAAGCGTATGAGCTACAAGGTGAGGGTGAGCTTAGCTATCAAACGGTGAAAACATTAACCGATACTTACCCAATTATCCCTTATGCTCACGAACTGCATTTTATAAGCGGTGAATACCTGTTTAGCCAAAAGAAATACGCCTTGGCTAGCGACGCTTATAAGCAAGTTGTAGAGACTGACAGCAAAACATCTTATTTTCAAACCGCTCTTTACATGCTCGCTTGGTCAGAGTTTAAATTAGAGAAAGAAACACAAGCCCTTAATTACTTTAGTCAATTGTTAGACTTACAATTGCCTACGCAAGCTAGCAATCAAATTGACCTGGACAAATTACCCATTGCATCTCAGGGCATGGTCAAAGATACATTGCGCGTGATGAGTCTGATATTTTCTTATCGGCAAGGTGCCGACAGTTTGGTGCAGCATTATCTGCAATATGGCGCACGTTATTACGAATACCTAAACTATGAAAGTTTGGCCGAGCAGTTTATTGATGATAAACGTTATCAGGACAGCACTAAAACCTAAACCAAAATCGTTGAGCGCTATCAGGGAAACGTTAAATCACCATTTTATGCGATCACCAAAATAGAGACATATCGTCGGGGCCAATTCTCAACAATTGAAGTTAAAGAAAAAGAATTATTTGTCCGTCAATTTGGTGTCACTGGTCAACATTGGAATGGCTGGCAGCCAGCTTATAGAGAGCGTATAGCGCCAACACTTAAATCGTTTATAGTCGAATTGGCACAAGACAACTACCGTAGCGCAAAGCAGCAAAAGTCAGCCGCGGTCAAAAAACAGCGTTATAGCGATGCCGCCACTTGGTTTTTAGAATACATTAATACCTTTAATGACGATGAGCGTATGAGCTATCTATACGCTGAAAGTTTGTATGCCAGTGAGCAATTCCCCGCCGCCATTAAAGCGTATCAAGAGTATGCATATGCGCCCGATGCTAAGTTTGTTAAAGCGGTCAATGTTCGTGCAGACGCAGCGTATAATGCATTAATCACTTATCAAAAGATGAGTGGGAAAATGGAGCGTAGCGCCAGTAATTTTGCACAAGTACAGCAGAAATGGCAAACATCTAGCCAGCAATTTGTTGACGGTTTTTCCGTTGATACGCGTAGTTTACCCTTGCTAGAAGATATTATTGCGCAAAAGTTTTCAGACAAACGTTATGAGGACGCTATTGTTAGTGCGCAGCAAATGATTGATTGGCCGCATTCGCCAACATCAAACCAAGTTATTGATGCCAATATTATTATCGCGCATAGTGTGTTTAATCTTAACCGGTTCGACCAATCTATTTCGAGCTATGAAAATGTTTTGAGCATGCTCCAGCCAGAAGATAAACGCGTGATAGGTATTAAAGAAAATTATGCTGCGAGCATGTTTCGTCAAGCTGAACTTGATATTGCTGGCGATAAAATGGCGCAAGGTATTGAGTTGTTTATTGCCATCATCGATAAAACCCCATTATCAAGCGTCAGAAAATTAGCGCAATATAATGCGGCGCAATATCTCTATCAAACGAAGAAATATGACTTGGCCGGTGAGTATCTTGAAGATTTCCGTCAACGATATGCTTCAGACAAATTAAGCAAGGATATTGGTGAGCAATTAGCGAGTTTGTACGAACAACAAGAAAACTGGGCTAAATCGGCGGACGAATATTTACGATTATCAGAGGGAGCTAAACCCTTGTCAGCGCAGCAAGAGCCATTGTTTATTGCCGCAAGTTATTACGCCAAAGCCAAGCAACCTAATAATGCTTTAGTATATTTTAAACGTCATGCTCATGCCTTCGATAAACCTTTTGAGCGTGCTATTGATGTGCGTTTTAAGTTGAGTGAACTATATTTGGCGCAACAAGATCACGTCAAACGTTTATTTTGGCTTAAAAAGTTGATGCGCCTTAATGACAAGTATCCAAATAATGCTACCGAGCAATCCACGTTCTTAGCCGCGCAAAGCGCCATGGTTTTTGCCGCGGATGCGCACGATGAATTTAATAAAGTTAAGTTGAACTTACCGTTACGTCGTAGCTTGCAGCGAAAGACTGCCAGCCTAAAAAAATCGCTTAACGCGTATCAAAAAGCGTCGGATTATAACGTGGCTAAATTTAGCACCGAGGCAAGTTATCAGATGGCGCAAATCTATCGTCAATTGGCTCAAGATCTAATGGAGTCTCAACGACCGGCTGGACTTGACGAATTGGCGTTAGAACAATATGAAGTGTTATTAGAAGAGCAAGCATTTCCATTTGAAGATCAAGCTATTGCATTATACGAAAATAATAGTCAACGCAGTTGGCAGGGCATTTTTGATCAATGGGTGAAAAAGAGCTTTGTCGCGTTGTCTAGTTTATTGCCTGGTCGATATAACAAAGCTGAAAAAATTGCGGAGCAAGATGATGTCATTCTTTAAGATAAAGCGGTGTTTGACGTTCTTCGTCGGCCTTATATTACTGGCGGGTTGCCAATCAATGCCAACAACAGAGCCAATAGGCGAAAAAAATAGCCTACCTAAGCTTAGCACCAAACAGCAATTAGCGGCTGAAGCTGCCTTAGATATTGCGATACCAGCGAGTGAAGAATTGGTCAGTGAAGGCCAAAAAATGCATGTTAGCGTTAATCAGTTATTATCGGCCAAAACCATCATTGCACCAGCGGCTAGTGCGTCTTTTAAGCTGGCTAAACAACATATTGAAAATAAAGAATATGCACAAGCGCAACAATTATTACATACGTTAACAACATCGCATGTCTCCTTGTCGGGACCGTGGTTAAAGTTAGGTGACGTGGCGACATTGCAGGAGCAATATAGCGAAGCGCAATCATTTTATCAAAAAGCGATAGCAGTTAACGGTAATAATTATTTTGCGCGTAATCGCTTAGCGGCACTATATAGAAAACAAGGTGATTTTTCGGCGGCTAAAAAACAATATCAAGCAGCGATTGTCAACTGGCCTGGTTTTATAGTGGCGCATCAGAACTTAGGTATTTTACTCGACCTTTATATCGGTGACAAAGAAGCCGCATTAAACGAATATCAAATCGCTCAAGAATTGTATCAGCTGCGCGATAAAGCTATCGATAAGCAGCTTAAGGGATGGATTGCCGATTTAACTCGCCAAGTCGCCCGTATGAAACGACAACAGGAGGCCAGCAATGGTTAATAAAGCAATAATGCTGATGGCGTTGTGTTGGGTGATGTTTGGATTTTCAGCTAATGCGGCACAGGAAACAAACAAGAAAAAAATAATTAGCATTGAAACGACGATTGTCGGCAGCAAAGATCAGCCAAAATTGTTCTCCATTGTGCCTTGGCGTAGTAAATCGTATACAAAGTTTGAGCGTAACAAACTCTCGTTTGGTTTAGGCAAAGAGTTCGATCACATTGCACCTAGTGAACTTAAAACTCAATTGGCCTTGTACCAGCAACTAATAGCTAGCAAAAACAACAAATAACCCATTACACATACTTTATAGGCGACATTCTTCATGGATTTTTACAATACATTAATCAGGTTTTTTCAAGATGGCGGAGCATTTATGCTGCCAATATCCCTCGTATTGGCAGTAGGTCTTGCCATCGCGCTAGAGCGTTTGATTTTTTTGAGCATAGCTGGCGGTGCCAATAAGAAGGCGTTGAAGCACATTCAACCGATGTTAAAATCACAAGATTACGCCAGCATTAAACATTATGCGTCAAAGAATAAATCGTCTATTGCTAATTTAATTGCCGCTGGCATTAATCGTTTAGAGCATAGCTCGGGTCGTGACGAGATTGAATATGCGATGGAAGAGAGTGTGGTTGAAGAAATGCCGCGCTTAGAAAAGCGTACAGCCTATCTTGCAACCCTGGCAAATATTGCCACCTTGCTTGGCTTATTGGGCACCATCATTGGTCTAATTGACGCCTTTTCAGCTGTGGCTAATGCAGCACCAGCAGACAAAGCTGCGCTGTTATCGCAAAGTATTTCGGTAGCGATGAATACCACCGCCTTTGGCTTAATTGCGGCGATCCCATTATTATTGTGTCACGCGGTATTGCAAACAAAGACTACGGATATTATTGATTCGATGGAAATGGCTGGTGTTAAGTGTCTAAACTTGTTGTCGATGAGACATAGTAAAGATACTAACAACAACACGGATCGCTAAACATGTTTAAAAAGTCTCGTCGTAGAAAAGAAGATCCTGAACTAGACGTCACCTCTTTTATGAGTTTGATGATTGTTTTGGTACCGGTCTTGTTGATGATGATGGTGTTCTCTCATATTTCTATTTTAGAATTAAAATTCCCAAATAATTTGGCGGAGAAATTGTCAGCGCCCAATGAGAATAAACAGTTAGAACTGTTGGTTAACAAAGACTCATTGCAGCTATTTTATCCTGCAGGCGCTCTGTTAACCACGATACCTCAAATTGATAATCAACACGATTACGTACAGTTGTTGCAATCACTGAAAGAGATTAAGTTTTTGTTGTCTAAAAACGGCGTCTCTAAAAAAGACATTAATCTGTTATTAGCACCAAAAACAGATTATCAAACCATCGTTACCTTGATGGATGTCGTACGCTCTTATGAAACCGTTGTCGCGGCTTCGGTGGTCGACGCCGAACTGTTTCCAGAAATTTCATTGTCTGACGCACCATTGCCAATTGACGGTAACAGTAAGCCAGCAACAGCAGGCGAGGTAGCAGCGCAATGAAAAAATCAGCTCGAGCATTAAGAAATGAGCGACATCATAAACGCATGTCACAAACCTCTAAATTGAGTTTGGTCTCATTAATGGATATCTTTACGATATTGGTGTTCTTTTTGATCATCAACTCGTCAACTGTAGAAGTTTTAAAAGCGGACAAAAGCATTGTTTTGCCTAAATCTGTGTCTAAAACAGCGGCACAAGATAACTTGTTGTTGATGGTTAGTGGTGAAGAATTAGTATTGCAAGGCAAGAGAATTAGCCTAATTAACGATATCATTAATGATAAATCCGACACCATTGCCGCATTGAGTAAAGAGTTACAATACCATCTAAATAGGCGAACTGGTGGCGCTAAAGCACTCAATAAAGAAGGTTCTATTACCATCATGGGTGACAAAGGCATTGAGTATTCGGTCCTGAAAAAGATCTTACTGACCTGTGCCAATGCCGGTTTTGGTGATATCTCTTTGGCGGTAGAGCGTACTTACGCTGAGTCGAAAGGAGAGGCTAATGTCAAGTCACAATAGTGCCTTTATCTCAGCGACTGACTTTAGTTTTAGCGCGGTTAGAGAGCGCGATAACAAGATGTTTATGCTCATTAGCGTGCTATTTTTATTGCTCACAATGGCCTTGGCCATTGTTGTGCAAATGACTAAGTTACCTGAATTAACCCGTGCCGAACGTGAGAAGGTTCCTGCACAATTAACGCGAATTATCGAACGGGTAAAAATAAAGCCAAAGCCGAAAGTCAAAGTTCAGGAGCCTGAAAAAAAGGAAGAACCAAAGGTTGAAGAAAAGAAAAAGATTGAGCCTGAGAAAAAGAAAATTGTCGTAAAAAAGCCGATTAAAAAACCAGTAACAAAATTGGAACGCGCGACCGAGCGTGCTAAAAATAGTGGCTTACTGGCCATGGTTGATGACTTGGCGCTAATGCGTGACACCATTAATTTACCGCTTAACAACAAAAAATTAGTGAAAAATAGGGGGCAGACTAAGCCATCTTTGCCGACTAGTGCTACCAAAAAGTTCAAGGGGAAATCGGCATCACTTGGCGACGGAGTCGTCACGCAAACGGCGACGAAACGTATTAGCCTCGCTGATCGTAATTTAGTCGCGGTTAAAGACAAAGTAGTTGATACTAGTGATTATTTTGAGGTGGCCACTGAGCAAACTCAGAGCGCTAATATCACTGGAGAGCGTAATACGGGGTCATTTAGACGCGTATTGGATCGCAACAAAGGGGCGTTTTACACCATTTATCGCCGTGCGCTGCGTAAAGATCCTGCACTGGAAGGCAAGGTTACTATGTTGATAGTAGTTGAACCTAATGGCGCAGTATCGTCATGTAAAGTGACCTCTAGTGAATTGTCTAATGCAAAACTTGAGCGCAAGTTAATCGCTAGAATGAAACTAATTAACTTTGGACAAGAAGATGTCGTTCAAACGAGCTTTAACTATACGTTTAATTTCCTACCTTATTAAAGAAATTTAGCATCGGTTTGACATAAAAACAGCAGGCATTATTTATGTTTGCTGTTTTTTTTTGTGGCCTATTTATCGCAGAACTCATATGGGCATTAAAAACTTTGTCTATCGCCTATGTCGCTTGTATACCAATTGCGTTAAATATGTGTTCTTGTTGTGCGTATGGGAAATAAATTTGTACAAAGCGCTAGATTGAGCAATAGCTGGCTATTGGGATTGAGAGCCACGACGTATTCAGATTTTTAACCCGCATAAGTGGGTAGTCTTTAATGCGGATAGGTATTATACTAGCGCCAAATTTCTAAGCGTTAATACTAGGGTTTCCCATGCATCTTGATAAAACAGAATTATTGATTGAAGAGTTCGTTGCCGACATTTTAGAAAATGGCACCGACAATGACATGTTTGCTAGCGGCTATTTGCAAGGCCATCTTGATCTAATCCTAAAAAGCTCGCAACAGGCAGAGCACCAATTTTCTGAATTTCTACAACGCATGGAAGATAGTTTACAGCATGCGTATGGTAAAAATGAATTGAGCCAAGCGGATCGCATATTGGTCGTCAATTGTTGGATTGGGCTTAAAAGCAGCTTTAATACACACATCGCTTAAGGACACCCCATGCAATTGTTAAGAATTGAGTGCTTGGGCAAAGAGTTGCGCCTTGAAGGCTCAATGGCGGGCTGGCAGCAACTGTTTTGGGACAATCAATGTGTCTCACAAATCAATGCGCAAGCGACTGACGAGCAAGACAACGCGAACCTGCATCAGTTTACGCTGCAAAGCGAGCAGGGTGAATTGAGCGTCATGCTCGACGTTACCTTAACGTGGCAACCGTTTAAACTCGATTACTGTTTAGCGGTCAACGGGCAAGAAGTCAGTCGCGAGCAATTACTCGAACAAGACATTGCTAAGCAAGAAGTTGCAGTGGAGGCGGTTCAAAAAAAAGCAAAATTTAGTGTCGTTGGTTTAGCGGCCCTTGGTTTTAAACTGCTCAAAAGCGCCAAGGTGATTAAGGTATTATTCGCTGCGGGCAGTCTCGCGGCATATAGCTGGTTATTTTCGCCGCAATTCGCTGTCGCGTTGATTCTTTGCTTGGTCTTTCATGAATACGGCCATATCAAGGCGATGAAATACTTTGGTTTGAAAACCAAAGGCATTTACCTGATCCCGTTTCTTGGGGGACTGGCGATGTCCGACGAGAAAATCAATACCCGATGGCAAGATGTGGTGATTTCGATCATGGGTCCATTCTTTGGTCTGATTTTAAGCGTTGTTTGTTTGATTGCTTATTGGGTAACTGGCCTAGAGATATTGGCGGGACTCGCGGCATTTAACGCTTTGATTAATCTGTTTCAATTATTGCCTATTTTACCACTCGATGGTGGCCACATTTTAAAGAGCATCGCGTTTTCGGTTAACTCAACCTTGGGCTTGCTCGCGTGTATTGCGGGCGCGATATTTGGCATCTTTATTAGCTATTATTTTGGTCTGGCATTACTTGGTTTCTTGCTATTAATTGGCAGTGTAGAGATTATTTTTGAATACAAGCAGCGTCATCAATCGTCCTTGCTACCGCTTAATCGATACGCACAAGTAGTCGCGAGCATTTGGTATGTCGGCACCGTTGCAGCGCTTGGCGGTATTATTGTTTGGCTAGCACAAAGCGGTATTGAAGCCTTGGCCTTGCCGGCACAAATCCTTAGCAGTTAGTCGCTTATGGCCTTGCCCTACGGGCTTCTTTACCCAACGAAAGTGGGTAGAAAACTATTACTGCGTTATGATTCATAATTAGGTTCTCACATGGATGTGAGACATTAGGGCAATGCAGGAGCTTATTGCCGGGAATAACCATTAATGACAAATCATGCCTTGTACTCGCATCCTACCCAAGCTCTGAAACCTGCATTTCCAAGTGGCACGGGTATATGCGCCTAGCCAAATTCATCAGCGCGGCGGGGCATTGCTCCCGCCGCGCGGGTTCTAGGCTCATTGATGAACAACGGGTGCTCGTTGACGGCCTTATCGCTGGTCATTTAACCTTTGTTGATGGCACGCAATACGTGACTATTGACGGACAAGTGATTAGCGCTTGTCAGCAAACACGGGTTTATCTTTATCACAAACCCGTAGGCATTGATTGCAACTGTGAAAACGATAATCCGAATAGTATTGTGCATCGTATAAATTCACTGTTCCAACCGTCTCCTCAACAATCACCTGAAGATTCACCTCAAAATGAGCCGCCTCGATTATTTCCAATCGGGCGCTTAGACAAAGACTCTCATGGTTTATTATTACTGACCAATGACGGTCAGTTATGCCATCAATTATTATCGCCAGACGTTAGTTACGCTAAGGTTTATCGCGTGTTGGTGACACCTTCCTATCGCAATGTACAAGCTCAGCGACCATTGATTGATCAGGCGTTTGTAAACGCAATGAATGACGGAGTGCTATTAAAGGGCGTATTAACCAAACCCGCAAAGGTTAGAATTATTGCTGACAACCAATATGAAATTACCCTAACCCAAGGCCTAAATCGCCAAATAAGGCGCATGGCAGGCAGCCAAGGTTTTAAGGTTGTCGATTTGCAGCGTATTAGTGTGGCAGGGCTTGAATTAGCGGATTTGGACGTTGATCAATACCGTGCATTGACGAGCAGCGAAATGGCTATGCTTGCTATACACAGCCATAAACAATGACCACGGTTACATTTAAAAGAGTTGGTTAGCTTTACGGAAATTACCTTGGTAATCAAATATCTTTTCTTTGATTTGCCAGTAATATTTTTGTTTACGACCTACCACAAAATCGGGCGCGACTAATTGATGTTGCCATTGCATCACTTGTTGCACATCTTTAAATTCGGTTGGCGCGCTGCCTTGCCCTAATCTGCGTCCAAACTCTTGGTTAAACTGCGCAATGGCCGCGGGGTAGTTGAAATTAAAACTCTCGCTGATGCTTGCTCCATCTTCATCAAAGTAGGTGATTTTAAATTGCTTGTCTTTGCTATCGTGTAAACTTAAGGTCATGCCAGAGCAACGCAGCACTAAGGCATCTTTGAGTTTAAGGGCATTTTTCAATAGTTGGTCGGGATCAATAATCGCATGATCGCATTTTAAACAGCGGCGTGCGGCAATATCATTTTCACTGCCGCACTGGCTGCATTCTTTAAATCGAAAACGATAATCACAGCGTGTTTGTTGCCCTTGCTGCTCTTGCGGATGGGCCTGCGTGCCCCAACAACGACGCCCATAATGCTCGATTAGGGTACCATCTTCATCTGTTTTACCCCAAAATGTATTGCCAAATTGACACTGCGGACAAGTCACTAATACTGGCACGCTATCGCTATTGGGTTTAGCGCTGCCGACTTCGGGTGAGTAGATGTCAAAACCGCTGCCCGCATAATCGATGATCAGGCAATCCTCTTTGTCAGGCGATAGACGCAGGCCACGACCAACAATTTGTTGAAACAAACCCAAGGATTGAGTAGGGCGCAGCAAGGCAATAAAATCAACGTGCGGCGCGTCAAACCCGGTGGTTAATACGGCGACATTAACCAGATATTTTATCTTTTTATCTTTAAAGTCATTAATGATTTGGTCGCGTTGCTCGTAAGGCGTATCACCCAAAATCATTGCACAGCTTTCATCCGCTAAATAGCCGATGATTTCTCTGGCGTGATTAGTGGTGGCGGCAAAAATCATTACCCCAACACGCTGCTCAGCCAATGAGACAACTTGCTCGATAATCGCTTGGGTAACGCGCGGATACTTAGTTAATAATGAATTGACCTCACCCTCGTTATAATTGCCGGCGCTATTGCTGCTTAACGCCGAGAAATCATAATGGGCAATGGTTGCATCCACTAAATGGGGTTTACTTAAAAAACCTTGCTTTATCATTAACGCCAATGG
>JABSRV010000057.1 GCA_013214905.1 Psychrobium sp.
ATTTTAACACCGGTGAACACTAGGTTTTCCAACATCAAATCTTCTGGAATACCTAGATCTTTCGCCACACGGTTATAACGTTGATAACGAGTGTCATGACAACCAAAACAGTAATTCATGAACAATTTAGCACCGTTTTGCAAGGATGCTTTGTCCGTTAAATCGATTGGTGCATGTAGCAACGCTTTACCGCCGCCACTTGCCATCACCAAAGTAGGTAATAGTGCTAATAGAGCAATCAATAACTTTTTCATTAGTGTGAAATCCTCTCTGGCAGTTCTTTAGTCTTTTCATTCTTAGAGTATATAAACAATGCAATGAAGTAACCGAAATAACCTACGGTCGCTGCAACACCAATCGCGTTAGCAAGTGGGCTAGCAGACATCGTACCTAAAACACCTAATACGAAGAAACAGATACAGAATTGAACCAAGTTAATCTTGTGTAACGTACTACGATAACGCAGTGACTTCACAGTGCCGCGATCGAACCATGGCAACAAGAACAACATCACGATGGCACCAAACATTGCACCAGCACCAATCAACTTATCTGGAATGATACGTAAAATCGTGTAGAACGGGCCAAAGTACCATACTGGAGCAATATGCTCAGGCGTTTTCAATGGGTTAGCAGGTTCGAAGTTAGGCTTCTCTAGGAAGTAACCACCACCTTCAGGGGCAAAGAAAATCACGTAACAGAAGATAATCAAGAATCCGACGACGCCCATAATATCTTTAACAGAATAATAAGGGTGGAACGGAACAGCATCGACAATATCGTATTTGTCGGTATAGCTCTTATGGAACTTAAACGGTGCTTTGTCTTCTTCAGCAATGCTGCCTTTAGGTTTCTTAATATCGATACCTTCAGGGTTGTTAGAGCCTACTTCATGCAATGCAACAATGTGCAAGAACACCAAGATAACTAAGACCAATGGCAATGCGATAACGTGTAAGGCGAAGAATCGATTCAAGGTTGCACCAGAGATAACATAGTCACCACGGATCCAAAGCGTTAGGTCATCACCAATAATTGGGATAGCACCAAACAATGAAATGATGACTTGCGCGCCCCAGAATGACATATTACCCCAAGGTAATAAGTAACCCATGAAACCTTCAGCCATTAATACCAAGAAGATGAACATACCAAATAACCACAATAATTCACGTGGTTTCTGATACGAGCCATACATCATGCCTCGAAGCATATGCAGGTAAACAACAACGAAGAACGCTGACGCACCAGACGAGTGCATGTAACGTAATAACCAGCCATATTCAACATCACGCATGATGTATTCAACAGATGCAAAGGCTTCTTCGCCAGATGGCGTGTAGTTCATGGTTAACCAAATACCCGTTAGGATTTGGTTTACAAGTACTAACATGGCTAGAGAGCCAAAGAAGTACCAGAAGTTAAAGTTTTTTGGTGCAGGATATTGACCAACATGCTTGTTGAATGAGTCGGTCATTGGGATACGTTTATCGATCCACGCGACTAAATCAGTCACTAATTTAGGTAACATTATGCGTCTCCTCCATCGACACCGATCATCAACATCGAGCCGGTAAACATGTGTGGTGGTACAACTAAGTTGATCGGTGCAGGTACGCTGTGGAATACACGTCCGGCCATATCAAATTTAGAACCATGACAAGGACAGAAGAAACCATTCTTAACGCCAGCTATCACTTCATCAAAGTCTCCTGGACGATAATTCGGTGCACAACCAAGGTGCGTACATACGCCTACCAGAACCATATACTCTGGGTCTAGTGAACGGTAACTATTATTTGCATATTCAGGCTGCTGAGGTTCGGTTGAATTAGGATCTTTCAACTGTTCATCATGACCATTCGCTAATTCCGCAAGCACTTCTTTGCTGCGACGAACAACATATACCGGTTTACCACGCCATTTAATCCTAACTAGCTGTCCAGGCGCCATTTTGCTTACGTCATACTCCACTGGAGCACCCGCAGCTTTCGCCTTTTCACTTGGATTCCATGATTTGATAAAAGGCACAGCAACACCGGCAGCACCAACACCACCAACCACAGCCGTAGCAATGGTTAGAAAGCGGCGACGACCATTATTTTCTGGTGCACTACTCATCCACATATCTCCTATTGAGATGCCCTAACGAACTGAACATCGATAATATTTTTACAATTATATTTATACACGACTGCATATCTAACATATCGTCACGTCTATACCCGTTATCCTTGAAACCACAGTTTTATTGTCGGCGGATTAGAATCACAATTACTTATAAAATATAAGCTCAGGCGATTCGAATCTTGACGGCTTCACTGCAATTCCAATGATTTTTGGTAGATTATCCTTAATCGCGTGACTTTAAGCTCATCCTGAACATAAAAAAGCCATCCGAAAATGACTCTGATGCGTTTATTTCAATATGCTTCTGCTTAGCTTGCAGATATTCATCAAATTATAAGCGTTTTGAATACAAAAATCACAGCTAATTAACCGTTAACTCTGATTAATTTGTTTATGAACACTAATTTAGCATTATTTTTTTTATCTCTGCATAAATTAACAGCAATTGGCGTTCTTTGAGCTCACTCTAATCTTAAAAAACAGGCATAAAAAAACCCAGCCGAAGCTGGGTTTTTTATCTGTTTGCCAATGTCGCCATTTGCATAATGCAAATGATGACAAGCAGCAAAATAGATTTTAACGTTTTGAGAATTGTGGCTTCTTACGTGCTTTACGTAGACCAACTTTCTTACGTTCAACTTTACGTGCATCACGGGTAACAAAACCAGCTTTACGTAATTCAGAACGAAGAGTTTCATCAAATTCCATCAATGCACGTGTAATGCCGTGACGAATTGCGCCAGCTTGACCAGTAGTACCACCACCAGCAACAGTCACAGTCACATCAAACTTCTCAAGCATCTCAACTAGCTCAAGTGGTTGACGAACAACCATACAAGAAGTTGGACGACCAAAGAATGAATCTAAAGGACGTTTGTTGATAGTAATGTTACCGCTACCTGCTTTAAGGTAAACGCGAGCAACTGAGCTTTTTCGACGGCCAGTGCCGTAATATGTATTATCTGCCATGTGCTTATTTTCCGTATTAGATGTCTAAAACTGTAGGCTGTTGAGCAGCATGCTGATGCTCAGGACCTGCGTATACTTTCATTTTACGGTACATTGCACGGCCCAAAGGACCTTTTGGCAACATGCCTTTGACTGCTTTCTCGATAATTTGCTCAGGAGCTTTTACAAGTAGCTTGTCGAAAGTAATAGACTTAATACCACCGATGAAACCAGTGTGATGGTAATAAACTTTGTCAGTACGCTTGTTACCAGTTACGGCAATTTTTTCACAGTTAATAACGATGATGTAATCGCCAGTATCAACATGTGGAGTGTACTCAGGCTTATGCTTGCCACGTAAACGTGAAGCAATTTCAGAAGCCAAACGACCCAACGTTTTACCGTCAGCATCTACAACGAACCATTCGCGTTTTACGCTTTCTGGCTTTGCGCTAAAAGTTTTCATTATATAAAACCCATTATAAAATTTGTATTTATGTTTTCTGCTGCAACAATTTAAGCAACCAAAAACAATGTCCAGTGTGCTTGAATCTTACCCCTTCGAGTAATGTTCGAAAGCGAGCGTTAAATGGTCTTGGGAAAAAGACTAAGTAACTTACTTGGGCAGGCGCAGGATTATACTAGAGAGCTTAAAAAAAATCACCCTCTATTTGACAATAATAGTACTTATTTGCGTGTAACTATTCAGTGTCTTGCCTTTTGTCACCATTTATTTGTCGAAAGTGCTCATTTATACGTATAAAATCCGCGCGTCCTCCTAAAACTGGCACCAAATGGCTGCGCAATGAACAGCTACAGTTCATGCTGAATAGTTACATTTTCGTTAGGGCTAAGCCTTGCGACTTGTTATGGCTTGTGCGCTTCGGCTAAATAGTCGTGAGATTGCATTTCTTGCAAGCGACTAAGGCATCGTCTGAATTCAAAATTAAGCTGCCCTGTGGTGTAAAGTTGTTCCATAGGTACTTCTGCCGAAATAATCAGTTTAACGCGGCGCTCATAAAACTCGTCCACCATGGCGATGAAACGTCTGGCGATATCATCGGTGGCTTGCCCCATTTGCTCAACATTGCTTAATAATATGGAATGATAACAGCGGGCAATTTCCATGTAATCTACCTGGCTTCTCGGCCCATCACACAAGGCTCTAAATTCAAGAAACAAGACGCCGTCAGCGTCAAGTAGTACGTCGATAGTACGCCCTTCTATCTTAATACTACCCACGTCATGCCCAGGTTCAGGCGCCAATTGTGAAAAGTAAAGTCGCAGGTTGTTGTCCGATTTTTCATCCAATGGAAAGTGATATATCTCGGCTTTTTCTAACGCGCGTAAGCGGTAATCAATGCCAGAGTCGACATTAACAATGTCGGTATGTTGATTAATTAATGCAATGGCCGGTAAGAAACGTACACGTTGCAGACCATTACGATAGAGATCGTCGGGCACGATATTTGAGGTCGCAACCAGTATGACGCCCTGAGCGAACAATTCTTCAAATAGACCGCCAAGGATCATGGCATCGGTTATATCTGAGACAAAAAACTCATCGAAACAAATAATCCGCGTTTCACTAGCAAATTTTTTGGCCACCATTTTTAACGGATCGCTTTGCCCCTGCATTTGCGTTAACTCTTGATGTACACGATGCATAAACCGATGAAAATGCACGCGCATTTTATTCTCAAACGGCAAAGATTCATAAAATGTATCAACAAGATAGGTTTTTCCGCGTCCAACACCGCCCCAAAAATATAGGCCTTTAATCTCGCCATACACTGGCGTTTTCTTAATGCCAAACATCGATTTAACTTTAGCAGCAATGCCAGTTTGCACGGCAACAGGCTGGATCAGCTCATCAAAAAGGCGCTGTAATTGCTTAACTGCATTTTCTTGTGCCGCGTCATAGCTAAAATCGTCACGAGTTAAGTCTTGTTGATATTTTTGTATCGGGGTAAGCTGAGACATCGGTCGTTATTTTCCTTCGCCTGTAAATCGGCTGATCAAAAATCATTAATCAATGATTTTTTGTAACATATTTTTGGTCGGTTATCATAGCATAAGCTCTGTGACCGAAAGCACATATTCTTGAGGATGCTTATTATGGATATAACTATCGCTATTTTATTAGTGGCTGTTGGCATTGTGGTCGGTTTTATTACCGCAAAGCTTACGACAAAGACAACGGATGTTAATCAGCAAGAGGTGGCAAAGAGTGAGCAGTTGGAAGCAGAACTAACGCAATATAAGCAAGATGTTGAGCAGCATTTTTCAAGCAGTGCCGAGTTACTTAATAGCATGGCGCAGGAATACAGCAAGGTATATCAGCATATGGCGCAAGCACAACAAAATCTACTGCCAGATAGCGAGTTGATCATCAAGATTCCTTTTAAAGATGTCAAAGAGCCATCACAGGTAACAGAAACGATAAATGAAGTTGAATTGCAAGCGCTCGCCGCTAACGATATTCTAGAAGCAGTGAACAAGCAGCCTAATGATTATGCGGCGGGTTCTCATGGCATTATTAATCAGGTGCAAGCAACCCCTGCCGACGAAAAAGCCTCGGCATAGGTTGTTACCAACCAGGGTTATCATCCCTGGTTGCCTATCTTCAACAGCTCATTTTGATTATTAGTGAACTATTGGCATTTCGCTGAGTCAGTATTGATACCATATTACTTGCTTATTTATTTATTTAAGTAGACGGTTTTAGTATTAACTTATCGATCCAGGAGATCCCTTAATGACCACGAAAAAATTATCTCTAGTTGCCGCCTCACTACTCGCACTATCTATAGGTTTTCATCCCAGCACGTCTTATGCCGCATGGCCGCAGAGTGTTGACGGGCAACAAATGCCAACGCTGGCACCCATGTTAGAAAAAATAACCGCAGGTGTGGTTTCAATCTCTGTTGAAGGCACCAAGGTTTCATCACGTCGAGTACCTGATGCTTTACGCCCATTCTTTGGTGGCGGCAATCAACGCTCTAAGCCATTTAGAGGTCTGGGGTCAGGTGTTATCATCGATGCCAGTAAAGGCTATATCATTACCAATCATCACGTGATTGACGACGCTGACAAAATCAAGGTGTCATTAATAGACGGCAGACAATTTGACGCCACATTAATTGGCTCCGACCCTCAAACCGACATCGCATTATTACAAATTAAAGCCGATAGATTAGTCGAGGTAAAAAAGGCCGACTCAGACAAGTTACGTGTTGGTGATTTTACAGTCGCTATCGGCAATCCGTTTGGGTTAGGGCAAACTGTTACCTCGGGCATCGTTTCAGCGCTCGGACGCTCTGGTCTGAACGTTGAGAACTACGAGAACTTTATTCAAACAGACGCCGCGATTAATAGCGGTAACTCTGGCGGTGCTTTAGTAAACTTACGTGGTGAGTTAATTGGTATCAATACCGCCATTATCGCGCCAAGTGGTGGCAATGTGGGCATTGGTTTTGCTATTCCAATGAACATGGCTGATAACTTAGTGCAGCAGATTATTGAGTTTGGTGAAGTACGCCGTGGTTTGTTAGGTATTTATGGTAAACGCCTGACTCCAGAATTGGCGAAAAAATTCGGTCTAGATACCAAACATGGCGCCTTTGTTAGTCAGGTAGTCGAAGACTCCGCCGCCGAAGAAGCGGGCATAGAAGCCGGTGACATCATCATTAAAATCAATAAGCAAAAAGTTAAAAGCTTCTTTGATTTACGCGCAAAAATAGGCTCGATGGGCGCAGGTACTAAAGTTAACCTAGAAATTGTTAGAGAAGGCAAAATCAAGCACTTTAGTGTTTCATTAAAAGAAGACAAAAAGAAAACGCTGTTGGCTGGTGAAATTCATTCATCCATTGCAGGAGCTACCTTGTCTGATCAATCACAAGAGTCAGCACCCGGCATTGTGGTTTCAGATGTCGCGCAAAACTCGCCCGCTATGTTATCGGGACTGCGTAAAGGCGATATGATTATTGGCATCGATCGCACCAGTATTCGCACTATTCAAGCACTGCGAACCTACGTCAAGAATAGCGAAGGTGCGTCGGCCATTCGTGTTAAACGTGGCAACCGTATCTTGTTCCTCATACTAGAGTAAGCACTTGAGTAAGTTATAGTTTAATATCCCCCCTTCCAATACCCCATGACTATATAGTCATGGGGTATTGCGTATTTAAACGAATTGACCAAGAAATAATATACATTTAGTGTTAACCTTTAGCCTCAAAAATAAACCATCACAGGGTAGATTCAGACGTGCTAAAAGTTTTCAAAGCCACCACTAAAGCAATTGGCTCAGGCCTTATTATTGGCAGCTTGATTCTTGTATTTATCCCTAGTCTGCGTCCGCAGTTTTCACTCAATATAAAAGATTGGCTATTAACCCATAATGCCCCCGTCTCTTTTGCCACGGCTATTAAACGATCGGCTCCAGCGGTAGTTAACATATACTCATCGACCCAACACCTTCTGCCACAGAATCAAGTTTCACACCGCGACAAAGGGCTAGGTTCGGGGGTAATTATGTCGCCACGTGGATTTATAGTAACCAATTTGCACGTTATTCAAGGGGCCGACATTATTATGGTCGCCTTGCAGGATGGCCGAACAATACAAGCCAGTGTGGTTGGTGCCGACCCTTTTACTGATTTAGCGGTATTGCATATTGCGCTGGATAATCTGCCGGTTATGCCTTTTGATTTAGAGCAACCAACACAAGTTGGTGACTTGGTTTTGGCCATTGGCAATCCCTATAACCTGGGTCAAACTATCACCCAAGGCATCATCAGCGCGACTGACCGACAAGCAGGTTTAGATCCGCGTAGTTTTCTAAATTTGTTGCAAACCGATGCCGCCATTAATGATGGTAATTCAGGAGGTGCGCTAATTAACTCACGTGGCGATCTCATTGGCATCAATAACGCCAGCTTTAACTCAACTAGCGCGGCAAACATCAGCGGCATAAGTTTTTCGATACCGATTAATTTAGTGTATAAGATAATGACGGAAATACTGATTGAAGGTAGGGTGTCACGCGGTGCATTAGGCTTTACTGGTAATCCTTTATCGCGTATTCAAGAGATGTCTTTAAAATTGCAAGGCGGTGGAGTGAGGGTGTCTAGCGTGGTTAATAACAGTACGGCATATCATGCAGGATTGCTCGCTAATGACGTCATTTTTGCGGCTAATGAAATACCGTTCAATTCATTTAGTGAACTGAGACAAGTCATTGCCGCGACAAAACCCGGCAATGAAATAAGTTTAACGGTGATACGCGATGGCAAACAAATTCTAATGAGTATGATCACCACCGAGTTAACACCTTAAGCGTCTAAACGCTCGATATTTGCACCTAGCCCATTAAGTTTACGCTCAATGCTCTCGTAACCGCGATCAATATGATAAATACGGTCAACGATAGTTTCGCCATCGGCGACTAGTCCAGCAATCACCAAACTTGCTGAGGCACGTAAATCAGTTGCCATGACTTGAGCACCATTTAATCGTTCGATACCGTGACAAATCGCGGTATTGCCTTCTAAATCAATTTTTGCGCCCATGCGTTGCAATTCAGGAATGTGCATAAATCGATTTTCAAAAATCGTTTCAATGACATTTGCACTGCCTGTAGCCAGGGCATTTAAGACACAAAATTGCGCCTGCATGTCGGTAGGAAAAGCAGGATGTGGCGCAGTTTTAATATTGACGGCCTTAGGTCGCTTACCTTGCATATCAAGAGTAATCCAGTCATCACCCGTTTCTATAATAGCGCCCGCTTCTGCAAGCTTGGCTAATACAGGTTCTAATGCCGTATGATCTGCTTGCAAACAACGAATATTGCCTCGAGTAATCGCCGCGGCGACTAAAAAAGTTCCCGTCTCAATACGGTCAGGCATCACACGATAAGTGGTCGCGGTTAGCGCTGTCACGCCTTCAATGCGCACAGTGTCAGTGCCAGCACCAGTGACTTTAGCGCCCATGGCATTTAGATAATTGGCTAAATCAACAATCTCAGGTTCACGCGCTGCATTTTCTAAGGTGGTGATGCCATTGGCCAAAGTCGCTGCCATCATTAGATTTTCAGTCGCGCCGACACTAACGATATCCATGAAGATATTAGCGCCAGTTAAACGGCCTTTAACACGCGCCTTAATATAACCGTGCTCAACGCTGATATCAGCGCCCATTTTCTTCAAACCTTGAATATGTAAATTCACCGGGCGCGCGCCAATAGCACAGCCGCCAGGCAGAGATACATCGGCTTCACCAAAACGCGCTAATAAAGGACCAAGCACCAAGATAGACGCTCGCATCGTTTTCACCAGATCATAGGGCGCACAGAATTGATCAATGCTGCACGTGTTAACCTTAAATTGGTTATTATCAAAATGCACGTTAGCGCCAAGGCTAGTCAGTACTTTGCCAGTAGTATGAATATCATTTAATGCAGGCACATTGGTGATTGTAGTATCGCCAGTCGCTAATATGGTGGCCATTAAGATCGGCAGCGCCGCATTTTTTGCACCTGAAATGGTGACATCGCCCTCGAGTTTTTCAACCGAGGTAATTTTTAATTTTTGCACATCAATGCCCTAGCCAATTGGATTAAGTAACTGTTCGCGCTGCCACTTAGTTGGTGAGAATGTTTTAATTGAAACGGCATGGATTGCACCTGATGCAATCACTTCATTTAGAGGTGCGTAAATAGCCTGTTGCTGTTTGACCCGGCTCATCTCGTCAAACATCTGCGCTACCGCAATAATTTGAAAGTGACCATTTTCACCCTTTACGTGTAACTCATCTAATGTAAGAGCTTGCGATAGGATCGCTTTGATCTCGTCAATTTCCATGTAAACCTCTGTAATTCACCGTGTTATTGACATTAATAACACCGATTCTGCTTAATTAGATACCTATTCCCGTCATCCTTGAAACCGCAGTTTTATAGTCTGCTTTTCGAATCAAAATCACTTATAAAACATAAGCTCAGGCGATTCGAAACTTGACGGCTTCACTGCAATTCCAATGATATTGGGTATAGGTGGGTAGCTGATAGGGCTAGGTTTATTGGCTTGCAACATTCAGCAAGCCAGTAACCAATGTTAGGCAGCTTTTTTAACAACTATAGTATTGGCAAACATATCGCCTAAGCGTTGACGCTTTTTACCTATAATTAATACCGCGTCGATAATGCCAAAGATCGGAGAGAACGCATTACGCATAAATGACTGCCAAAGTTGACAGGTCTCGCCAGTCGATTTTGAGATCACCGCTATATTAAGCACCTTTTTACCTAAGCTTTGGCCACCCGGCAGCGCATCAGATAATGCAAAATATAGGAACGGCACAAAAAATATAGCCGCGTCTATCATTACACCTTGAAGTCCTAATTGCTTGGCACCGTACATCATGCAAGCAAACAGAAACAACGAAAAAAGACCATCCAAAAACTGACCTTGATAGCGCTTTCCAGCGCCTGCTAAAGCAATTTTTTTAACATCAAAATTATCCATAACCCATGACTCCTTTTTTATTATTAATGACCTAACTAACAGGCTAGCGGTATCGCCTGTTTCTAATGCGCATTCCATATTGGCTATTGCATAGCGATAATGCTCAATTATTAATGTTGCTTATATTTTCAGACAAATCGTTACCATGAATCCGTTGCATAATGTAGTAAATTGCGGCGTATATGAGTCCGGATGCAAGCCCCATCAACAATATGTTATTGCTTTGACCACCAGCGATGCAAAATGCAGTGTAGATAAAAAGGTAAATAAATAGCTTTTGTACCGCTCGCCGTAATGCCGATGATGGCGGCGTACACCCTGAAAAATACCAGTCGAACATTGTATGAATCATGGCAGTAATAGTAACCATATTTGCAAACATAGTGATCATATTTTGTGTATCAAGAAATAACAGACCCATCACCGATAACAACAGGCTGAATATGCCAGCACCAATAACCATTTTATTGGGTTGATACTCAACATCTAGGATTTGTTGATCGCCAGCGACGACATCAACAACGTCTAACTGACATAAATTCACCTCAAATGTTGCAGCAAGGCACACCTTTGACTCAAGGGATGTATTACCTTGCGCTTCGATTCGTTGGATCGTACGCAAACTTAAACCAGAAACCGTCGATAGTTGTTCCTGAGTCCATCCCCTATTATTCCTTAGTTGACGGATCATATCTGAATTGATTTTCATAGTCGTTTCCATGTGAAGCTCCATAACAATAGTAGAGCATAAAGCATGCATTATAAACGGCTATTTAACCCCGTCAGTTTGCCGCCAAATAGCACGAAATACACGTCATCTACCCGCCAGAAGTTATTTTCAGCAATAACTTGGCGCAAAAAACAATCCATGCACTACGCTTAAGTCATTACTCCTCTTCAGGGTTTAGACATGCGCTGGTTAATTATCCCGCTGACTTTGTTGTTTTGGTTAAGCTATTCATTTTTAGAGCCGACACATTCGGTTGCTGCACAATATTTACATCCGTCAGACGACGCCCCCATAGCGCTTGAAAAACAGGCCAAACCTAACATCGAGTTAGCGAATCGCTACCATAAAAACATAGATATTAATGATTATTGGATCAGTGAAAAACTCGATGGCGTACGCGCATTTTGGAATGGCAAGCAGCTCATATCTAAGCAAGGCAATGTATTTCACGCGCCAGATTGGTTTATCAAAGACTTTGGCAAAACACCATTAGATGGCGAATTGTGGATATCGCGCAACAATTTTTCCGACGTCTCTGGCATTGTGCGTCAAAAGCGGCTAAATAATGTGTTGTGGCGACAAGTTAAATTTATGATTTTTGACCTACCTCATTCAACTCAGCCATTCTCACAACGCATTGATATGATGAAAGCGATTGTTAAAAAATCACCATCAGAATATTTAAAAATGATTACGCAAAAGAAACTATCAAGTAAATCAGCACTGCAAACGTGGTTAGACAAGGTAGTAACACAAGGTGGTGAAGGATTAATGCTACACAAAGGCTCGGCATTTTACGAGGCAAAAAGAAGCGACAACATTTTAAAACTCAAAAAGGTGTACGACGCACAAGCTACTGTTATAGAACATATCGCTGGTAAAGGTAAATTCACCGGGCTAATGGGCGCCATGCGAGTAAAAACCAGCCAAGGCGTAGAATTTAAGATAGGTAGTGGATTTACCATGCAACAACGCATCAATCCTCCACCGATAGGCAGCACCATTACTTACAAATATTACGGCACAACCAAAAATGGCGTGCCGCGCTTTGCCAGTTTTTTACGCCTAAAAAAACAATAAACTATTAGTGATGAGCTATAAGTAATGAGTTTGATGAAATGGTTACTTTTTATCGTTTAGCGTTGGCCACACAAAGGTGTTTTGGCAATGTTCTACGTACAACTCTTCCACTTTAGTACGTGCCCATGGTGTCTTACGTAAAAACTTAAGGCTCGACTTAATGCTTGGGTCGTTAAAAAAACAACGTATTTCAATTTGCTTGCTTAGTGATTTCCAACCGAATCTATCCACCAATCGGTTCAGTATTTCTTCGAGCGTGATGCCATGCAACGGGTTTTTAGGTTGTGTATTAGTCATGTTGGACTTCAAAAATAGTAATATGGTGCTTATTCTAACAGAAAGATAATCTAGGAAAAACTCATAAGGAAATAATAACCGTCACTTGGCGCACAAATTGTTGCATTGGATATATCTGCATTCATTTTAAACAGTTGCCAGTATAAACAATGCGCGTTATGTTGTTGCCTTTAGTGGTCGCCGAGCAAGATTAAATGAAGAAATTTACAGTCTTAAGCCTAGCCTTTGTCGCAGGTTTTTCTATTATGTGTTTTGAGTTACTTGGTGGTCGATTATTAGCGCCCTATTTTGGTAGCAGCGTTTACGTGTGGGGCAGCATCATCACCATCTTTATGCTCGCATTGGCGATGGGATATTTGGCTGGCGGAAAGTTCTCCTTGTATCAACCAAGCTTAAAACGTTATGCGCTCATTTTTATGAGCGCAGCGATTAGCATGATCCCTACCATTATTTTTGCACAAGACATCATGGACATGGTTTTTTCATTGATTGAAGATCCACGCTATGGCTCATTGCTAGCGTCATTATGCTTATTCTTAGTACCGACAGCGATCATGGGGATGATTGCCCCCTACTCCGTTCGCCTGTTAACTGAATCAGCCACGTCGTCGGGACAAACCGCAGGTTTCTTGTATTTTGTCTCCACCTTAGGCAGCGCAATTGGCACCATCATGACATCATTTTATTTCGTGTTATGGTTTAAGCTTGATCAGATATTGTGGCTAACATTTGCCATGATGTTTGGTGCTGGCTGTATTGCACTTAGTGTTGCTCTTACCAATGTATTTAGTGATAGGGCCCCTACAAAAGAAGTTAATGTATGAAGTTACTTACTCTCTTATTATTACTCACCTTAGTCTCAAGCGCGGCGCACGCTAAAGTCATCCACAAAGAGCGCTCTATTTATCGCAACATAGTCATTAGCGAGCAAGATGATGTGCGCTGCATGGCATTTGAAAACAGACGCAATAGCGCCACCAATCAAGCCTGTATCGATTTGCAATTACCTGAACGATTAGTCTTTGAATATACTCGCTCCATTGTTGCTGGTTTGGCATTTAAACCTGCGCCGAAAAACATTTTGATCATTGGCTTAGGTGGGGGCAGCTTACCCACCATGTTATCTAGAGTTTTACCCGATACCGACATCACCTCGGTAGAAATCGATCCCGCAGTGCTAAAAATGGCCAAGAGATATTTTAACTACCAAGACAGTGCTCGCGTGAAAAGCGTTATCAAAGATGGTCGAATCTTTATTAAACGCGCGTTAAAAAACAACCAAAGGTTTGATTGGATTATTCTTGATGCATTTAACGCAGACTATATTCCAGAGCACTTGTTAACCAAAGAATTTTTAGAGGAAAGCAAAGCGTTATTGACTCCCAATGGACTATTGGCTGCCAACACTTTTAGCGCTAGCAAACTCTACGATTATGAGTCGGTGACCTACCAAAGCGTGTTTAAAAATTTAACCATATTACCCTCACCAACCAAAGGTAATCGAGTTATATTTGCCTGTAATTGCGACGCCCTGCCAGAAACAATTATAGACCAAGCACTGTATTACAAACTGTTGCCTTATGGCGTTGATTTAAAAGGTTTAGTCAGCCGTTTTACTAACGAGATTGACTGGGACACCAAAGTATCGCCGCTAACCGATCAATACTCACCAGCCAACCTGCTAAAATAATTTGAGTTGTGCATCACAAAACCCCGTTTAGTAATCGAATTATTGAGCTTTTTTAGTTGTTAAAAATAGCCATGCATCAAAGGGTAATGAATTAGCTCGCTTCACAATACAGGCGACTAACACAGGATGTTTTCCGACAAGTTCGATTATAAAACAACATATTAAATCACCTCTCTCGATCAAGGCACTGGCCTTTTTTAGTATCTAACGCTTTATCTGTAAGCGTTTATTATCCTTTCTGAGCTGTATCAATTCAACCCGTTCATCAATTGATAACATGTCACGTTCAGCTTGTTGGTTGCTTATATTCGTTTGGATAATGTTGCTTTAATCGTTTAGTCATATTTAACTCAGGGACGGGATTATAGTCATTTATTGAAGTGCCCAACACATTCAACTGTTATCAATACAGCATCGTATCCCTATAGCGATAGGACGGTTGTAATAGTACTCAATTTTATTGACGAAACACCTGGCTAAAAAACTTGCAGGCTCATCGGTAAAGATGAATTATTTTGACTCCAACATCGTCGACAGGCCAATGTTAAAACGAGGGTTTCCGAAGAAATTACCCTCTGGTGCGTCGCATTAGAAAAAGAGAAAACACTAACAGGTGAATATTTCAACGATATAAAGGACAGATAAATTTATGTGTTAATTGGCAAATAATAAAACATGGTCCCTAGGTAGTGCGTGAGAAGATCTCTGACGGTAGATACGATGATTTAGTTATAGAATGCATAGTCTTATATGAAATTAACCTAAAGCTTGCATTAGGTTAATTTCAACTGTTGGGTTAGGATTATTCTACTGAAATCAACGATATATGATGAGTTCTCAAGAGAGTATTGTATGCGCTGTATAACTCCAGAAAAATATAAGGATAAACTATGAATTTAAATAATTTCACCATCAAAACTAAATTGCTCGTTGCCACAGCTATTACCATCACACTGTTTTTTCTTTCGTTATTTTCAACCTCAAAACTTGAAGCCGTCACCGATGATTTATATGGAATATCGCAATTGGTGAAAAACTCTGAGATATCGATGTTAAACTTGCGCCGAGAAGAAAAGGATTTTATGGCACGTGCCAACCTTAAATATTCCAATCGTTTTAATAAGAATTATCGAACGCTTAATCATAACTTGGAATTAATTAGCATTGGCCTTAAAGATCATTCGATCGACGATCATGGTCAAATTTCGGCACTGACAGACTCTCTTGCTCAATACAAATCTAAATTTGGCGACTATGTGTCGGCACGCACAAACATAGGCTTGTCGTCAGATTTGGGTTTACGAGGTTCGCTTCGTCAAAGCGTTAATCAAGCTGAAACCATTTTGATGCAATTAGGTCAACGAGTACTTGTTGTTGATATGTTGCAATTAAGAAGAAATGAAAAAGACTTTTTACTGCGACAAGATCTCAAATACGTAGTTCAGCACAAACAAGGCATGGTTAAGTTGTTGCTAAATATCAACAACAGCAACATATCTGAGATAAAAAAGCTTAAGGTCACCGTGTTAATTCAGCAATATAAAGTCGACTTTAATGCATTGGTGCACGCAAATATCATGATAGGCCTGACACATCATGATGGTTATCATGGTGAGATGCGTAGCGCCGTAAAATCGACAGAACAACTGTTTGTAGATTTAGAACACTATATCAAAAGAGAGATTGAAACGGCTAAACAGCAAGCCTCAATATTTTCTGAAGTCGCCTCATTAGTGATCGCTGGCTTTATTACATTCATGCTATTTTTAGTCTCAAAATCAATTACCGTTCGCCTAGATAGCGTTATCCGACATATGGCTAAAATTGCTAGCGGTGCTGGAGATTTAACGGTTAAGCTGAATGAAAGTGGTAACGACGAAATTAGTGACTTAGCTAGGTCGTTCAATACCTTTGTTGGTAAATTAAGATTAATGTTTGGTGATATTTCCAAAATATCTTCGACACTGGCCGCATCGTCTCATGAGAATTTTATTGCCACTAATAGCAGCAGTGAAAATGCAAAAAGTCAATTGTTAGCATCTCAAGAAGCGGATGATGCAATGAGAGAAATGATCAATGCCACTCAAGCGATTGCACAAAATATCATTCAGGCGGCTAGTGCTGCCGATAACGCCCAAAAATCAGCAGTGGGAGGGTTACACGTATCACAAAAAACGGCCGATTCCATACGTGATTTAGGTCATGAAATTTCAGATGCTGTAGTAACTATTGAAAAGCTTGAGTCTAACTCCAACAATATTGGGGCTGTATTGGGGGGAATTTGTGAGATCGCTGATCAAACTAATTTATTAGCGCTTAACGCTGCCATTGAAGCCGCTAGGGCTGGAGAAAATGGTCGTGGTTTTGCGGTTGTTGCCGACGAGGTTCGTACTTTGGCTGAGCGTACGCAACAATCTGCGGGAGAAATTCAGACACTAATAGATAGCTTGCAACAGGGCGTGCAATCATCGGCAAGGGCTATGAAAAGCACTAGTGAGAAAATTAAGTCAGGTGTTGAGCAAATGTTAGTGCTCAATGCAGCGCTTAGTGAGATTAACGAAAATACCTCGGAAATATTTTTAATGAATTCACAAATTGCAGCAGCGTCACAGCAGCAATCTGCGATATCAGAGGCAATAAAACATAATATTGAATCAATATCTAGTAGCGCTACGCAAACAGCGGTTAGCGCAGAGCAATCAGCCATTGCTAGTGAGGAGGTATCGCAGATGTCTCAACGTTTAAATCTATTAGTCGATGGTTATAGTGTCTAG
>JABSRV010000058.1 GCA_013214905.1 Psychrobium sp.
AGATTAGCGCATTGTCTTAATCCTGAACCTATCTGTTATCAGCTTGATAGAAAAGATGATATTGACAGCATGGTATTTGACAATTTAGATTACGTGACCGCGGCAAAATTTACAGGGCAGGTAAGTAAGAAAACTCCAGCAAAGATTGATTTAGACCAATTGATTGCCAATCAACAAGCTTATCAAGCACAGCTTCATATTTCCCTTTAAAACACTGTTCTACTCGCTACTACTAACGCAAGTCGCTGCCAGTCGATCCTTGAGCCGTTCAAAAAATTAATCGCTGTTGTTAGCATTCCGCACAATCTTATTTCCGTTAAGTGATACCAATTGCATAATCTATTCGAGTAATACCAATTATATTAACTGGCTAGTCTTTATTGCGGATTGGTATAAACAATGGGATTAACATAGGGCAGGTATTTTCATTCTCAAATTTTAGGCATAAAAAAAGGTAAAACCAATGGTTTTACCTTTTTGTCGGCTTTGCAGCCTAAAGTATCAGCTCATTAAAGAGGCTTGATGTTCTCAGCTTGAGGACCTTTTTGGCCTTCAGTAACGTTGAACTCAACTTTTTGACCTTCAGCAAGAGTTTTGAAACCGTCGCCTTCGATGTTACGGAAATGAGCGAAAACGTCTGGGCCGTTTTCTTGTTCGATGAAACCGAAGCCTTTAGCTTCGTTAAACCATTTTACTGTACCAGTAGTCATAATAAATCCTATTATTTAAAAGAGTAATTAAAGCCATAAAGGCTAACGTGCTGTAAGTTCTACTTATTACTTATAAAAAACAGGACGATGACTAAAAAGCACATCGTTGTTGTAAACATAAATATAGGTCACACCCTTAAAGCTGGCGAAATTATAATCAAACCATTTCAAAAGTCAAGACATTTTTATCTAAAAGTGTTCATATTCAGTAAATAAAGGTCTGTTGGTTGTTTTATTAGTCTGTTAGCGTGTTTAGTATGCGTTTTATGTTAGAAATTAAGCTACTTAGCACAGCATTTTTTAAATTTTATGCCACTACCACAAATACAATGGTCATTTCTTTTGGGCATGGTGACCGTTGAGGTTGGGTAATTTGCACTATGATAAAACCAAACTTGCGCCGCAAGCACGTCCATTTGCAGCGATTGCTTAAAATCATTGTCTAAAAACTGCTTTTTAAAGGTTGATAATTCGTGATGAAATTTTAAATGACCGTCTTGCTTATACCAAGCGACAAATTCCACGCTGGTTTCTTTGTCGCCACTAATGACGTTGACGACATTTAAGGCAAGCCATTGGCAACTGTCGTTCCACGATTTGATATCGGAAAAGGAAATGCTGTCTCGGGTCTCAATGCTATGCGTTAAGACAAGGTAATCGATTTTATGGTGTATAAAGGCGCAATAGCGACTACGCATTAGATTTTCGGCACAAGCTGCTACAGCGTGTCCTAGGTGCAATGACGAACAGCAAGCGTGATAAGGTAGGGCACTGCCACAGGCACAATTATTTTTCATCATCGTTTATTTGTGTTGGTATTTTTCGATAGGGTAATATGGGTCAAAACGCAGGTTGTCTTTACGCTTAGCGCCGATGTAGTTGGCAACATTTACTTTATTGTTTGCTTCAGACCAAATTAACCAACGATTGTTCGGTTGTTTTTTAAACGTAATCATAAATTTACCGGCGTGTTGAGACGGCGGTTGCTTACTTTCTTTGGGCGGGATAATGGTCACAATATAATAACCGACATCGCTTATGGTCGAGGTATCAGACAATCGATTACTGACTCTAAACTGTAAATCAAGGGCATAATCTTTCTTTTTTAGACGAGCAAAATATCGATTATATAACGATAACAATTCAGTATGGCCTTGCATGACCGCTAAGTTTTTTCCACCAGAAATATACTGGCCATCTTCAGCATAAGCTTCGACCATTTTCTTGGCGCTTAATGACAAGTATGCTTGGCTAAGGCTTTCGTAACACACATTGACCGGTTGTTTGTTGTGTGAATTCCCATTGATTTTATTCACCCGTTCAAATGCATTTATATTGTTTGTACTAAGCAACAAGAGTGAAGCTATAAAACAGGTAGTAATAAAAGGGGTGATTTTCATAACAAGTAGCTCTTAATAAGGATGTCTATTTTGTGCCAGCAACCAAAGCAAGTAAAGCGTCGGTTTGGCACAAAATGTTTCATAGAGTAATAATAAATGAAATGTTGTTAGAGAATGTAAATAAAAATGAGTGAATAGTGACAGAACGCAGCAATTAGTACAAATAAATGCCAAATAGCGTGATTATAAGCGATTTTATGATTCATATAAAAATATACACCACTGGAATATATTACGCCGCCAAGACCTAAAAGTAATAAAGCGCCGAAATCTAATGCTTGGCTAAGTTCATAAATAATGAAAAGTGACAGCCATCCCATCACCAGGTAAGTGCACACTGAAAATTTCTTATATTGACTACCAAATTTTATTTTGACAAAAATACCAGCAATCGCGGCGACCCAAACCATCACGAGCACGCAATAACCGGTAAACGTAGGCACAGCTTGGGTGACTAATGGTGTATAGGTACCTGCAATCAGCAAATAGATAGCACAATGATCAAAGAGTTTGAAGCGTAATTTTCTCACCGGATCCGTTGCGTGATGATAGAATGCCGATGCAGACATTAATAAGGTTAAGCTGACGCCATAAATCACCAAACTGACCATTTTTAACCATTGTTGTTGCCAGCCGCTAATCGCAATGAATACGATGAGGCCAATGAATCCAGTGATAGCACCAACGCCATGTGTCCAGGTATTTAGAGTTTCTTCGCGCTGTGAATAAGCGGCGGGTATTTTAATCGTATTTGAGGTCATAATATATTCAGCTAACAAGTGTAAGCTGAAATATAACAGAGTGCGTTACGTTGTAACAGATAATTTATGAAACAAAGCCTATTTTCACCCTTTTGGCGTGAATAGAGAATGGTATAATTTTGCGGCGAATTCGTCGGTCATACCCGAAATATAATCGCAGATAATACGCATTTGCACATTATCGTTTTTGTTCTGTGCTATTTGCCAGCGACCTTTGGTATTTTCAGGTAACAGGCGTTGGGGATCTGACGCAAACGCTTCAAACAACTCCATCACTATTTGCTGACCTTTATATTCCATTGCCTGAAATTCTGGTTTAAGGATCACCCGCTGAAACACAAAGCGTTTTAATATTTCAAGTACTTGTGAATATTGCGCATTAAGTTGTGCATTATTAGACAATAATGGTTCGCTAAAACCTTCTATTTTTACCACGTCAATTGCGGTGACTAAAATATTAACCAAATCACCGATGGCATCTTTTCGCAGATATTGCTCGCTTGCAAATAATTTTTTAGTAATGTTGTCTATATCATTGATAATGGGATTATCACCAAGGAGTTTTAGCTCACTAACCACGTCACTTTCCCATTGTGCTAAGGTGACTGTGCCCATGACAATTGCGTCTTCTAAATCATGCACCGAGTAAGCGATGTCATCGGCTAATTCCATTACAGAACAATCAAAAGATTTATAACAGCTTTGTTGATGCATACCGCGCTGACCATTGATTATTGTATCTTTTGTGCTTAATAACTTCTTTCTGTCACTGTCGCACAGGGGCGCTAATACCCAATCAAGTGCTGTAGAGTCTACATCAAATAACGCCTTAGGTGGCAGCCAATTGTGGGCTTTGAGCTGGCGAAAATTATTAGGTTCGTTATCTGGATATTTACCAACCACACTATTGTGCAATACCGGATATTTTAAAATGCCCAATAAGCTGCGCCGTGTTAGGTTCATACCGTTATCTTTGGTGTATGGCTCAAGTCTGGTTAATATTCTAAATGTTTGACCATTGCCTTCAAATCCGCCGTGATTGCGCATCATATAATTAAGCGCCACTTCGCCGCCATGACCAAACGGTGGGTGGCCAATATCATGAGCTAGCCCCAGTGTTTCGATCAGCAATTCATTGAGGTCAATACCGTCAATTTCCCCGTATCTTCCCCTGAGTTGTCCGATGATGCCGGCCCCAATTTGGGCGACTTCTAAAGAATGGGTCAGCCTTGTGCGATAAAAGTCGCTTTGACCAATGCCAACAACCTGTGTTTTTGATTGTAGACGTCTAAAAGCGGCAGAATGTAAGATTCGCGCGCGATCACGCTGGAACGCCCCACGATGATCTTTCATCCGTTGTGATGAACTTACGCCTTTGCGCAGCAACCAATCGTTATCCGTTGTCATTGTCGTTCCCATTACTTGGTTGGTCTTCTAAGGTTATTTCGTCGAGTGATAACTTAAAACTATGGCTATACAAATTGATAAAGTGCTGTACTTCTGGCATGTTTGTTTTCTTTAATACCTGCTTTAAACGCTGCTTTGCGCGTTCAAATTCATGATTTCCAGTGTTTAACTCTTCAATGCATTTAAAATACGCACTAATAATGTCAGCGGCTTTGACCAGTTTTTTGTAGCTAGGATCAATATTGTCGCTAATTAAAAGTGGCTGATAGTGTTGCTGTAAATCGTCAGGCAGGGTATGGAGCAATTTGTGCTCGGCCATTTTTTCAATCAGTTTATATTCGCGCTCGATCTCTTTATTAAAATATTTGACCGGTGTTGGCAAATCACCGGTTAATACTTCACTGGCGTCATGAAATAGGGCTAGGGTTGCTGCTTTTTCAGGGCTGTAATTCCCATCATAATATTCATTAGAAATCAACGCCAAACCGTGTGCAATCATCGCCACTTGCAGGCTATGTTCTTGCACGTTTTCGGTTTGCGTATTACGCATTAGCGGCCAGCGATTAATTAGTTTCATTCTGGCCATGTGAGCGAAAAAGTGACTCATAAAACTCCTTACTCTGTGCTATTGCTTATAACCATCAAGAAAATTGCCAAAACGTTTAATTGCCGCGGTTAAATCCTGAACATGGGGCAGGGTAACGATGCGCACATGATCGGGCTCTGGCCAATTAAATGCGCTGCCGTGTACTAATAATATCTTTTCGGTTTTTAATAGATCAAACACAAGTTGTTGGTCATTTTTCAAATTGAATTTTTTTGTGTCAAGTTTCGGGAATAAATACATCGCGCCCATAGGTTTAACGCAACTAACACCGTCTATCTCATTAAGTGCTTGCCAAGCAGCGTTGCGTTGCTCCAACAATCGACCGCCGGGTAATATCAATTCATTAATACTCTGATAACCCCCTAATGCGGTTTGTATCGCATGCTGACAAGGTACATTAGCGCAAAGTCGCATTGAGGCTAACATGTTAAGCCCACTGACATAGCCCAGTGCTTTATGTTTTGCCCCAGAAATCACCATCCAGCCGGCGCTGAACCCGGCAATGCGATACGCCTTAGACAGCCCGTTAAAGGTAAGAATAACCAAATCATTAGCCAAGGATGCGGTGTGGACATGTTGCGCATCGTCGTACAAAATTTTGTCGTATATTTCGTCTGAAAATACTAATAAATTATTCTGCCGTGCAATTTCCAATAATTCGAGCAATATTTCACGTGAGTAAACCGCGCCAGTCGGATTATTAGGGTTAATAAGCACCATTGCCTTGGTATTGCTGGTAATTTTACTGCGAATATCGTCTAAGTCTGGAA
This sequence comes from Psychrobium sp., assembly GCA_013214905.1. Lineage (GTDB taxonomy): Bacteria > Pseudomonadota > Gammaproteobacteria > Enterobacterales > Psychrobiaceae > Psychrobium. The sequence goes on from JABSRV010000058.1 coordinate 5,656, forward strand.
ACCAACCTGCTTCTTCGTCGCAATGATAATGCACCGCTTTACCACCGGCTAAATGAACCGAGGCGGTCCATAGCGGATAATCGGGTGACGGCACTAATACTTCATCGCCGTTGTTTAATAACGCCATGGTAGCAATTTGAATCAGTTCAGAAACGCCATTGCCAATGTAAATATCATCGACATCTATATGTTCGATAATCTCTTGATAATGATGGAATACGGCCTTGCGCGCCGAGAATAATCCCTTTGAATCGCAATACCCTTGTGCTTGTGGCAGGTTGTAAATAACGTCACGCAAAATTTCATCGGGTGCTTCAAAACCGAAGGGGGCAGGGTTGCCTATATTGAGTTTTAATATTCGGTGTCCTTCTTCTTCTAAACGCTGGGCTTCGTCATGCACTGGACCGCGAATGTCATAACAGACATTGTGCAATTTATTGGACTTGTTGAACACCTTGATACTCCGAAAGAAACGTAATGGTTGTGCCATCAACATAACTCATTGCATAGTGTTTAGAAAGGTGTAGAGGGGGAAATTGGAAAATTGCCGCTCATTACCAACACGGATGCAGGTACTTAGGCTTTGCTGGGAACATAAAAAAACCCCGCAGGGCGGGGTTCTGTCTCAAATACTGTTAGCCAAGTTCGGCTAGACACATCTCTTCGTTGATTTGCTTAACCCATGCCGTCACACGTTCGTCGGTTAATTCAGGTTGACGATCTTCGTCAATGCCTAATCCAACAAAGTGCTTGTCATCGACTAAAGCTTTAGAGGCTTCAAATTCGTAACCCTCAATAGGCCAATGACCGACGATAATTGCGCCCTTAGGCTCAATAATATCTTTAACGGTGCCCATGGCATCTAGGAAGTATTCGGCATAATCTTCTTGATCGCCACAACCAAAGATAGCGACCAATTTATCACTAAAGTCGATGCCTTCTAATTCAGGGAAAAAGTCATCCCAGTCACATTGTGCTTCACCGTAATACCAGGTAGGAATGCCTAATAAAAGTAAATCAAATTGTTCGATTTCTTTGGTGGTGGCTTTAGCGATGTCATAAACGTCGACTAAATTTTTACCTAATTGCTTTTGGATCATTTTAGCAATCGCTTCGGTATTACCGGTATCGCTGCCAAAAAACATGCCTACACTAGCCATAACTATTCCTATGATTTTTCTAGTTCAATTGTTGGAGGCAATAATTGTTCATTGTTTGACAATAAATTTATTTGCGTCACCAACAGAGATTCTATTATTTGACCACGGCTCAAATTATGTGCCGTCGCCAATTCGTTTAATACATTAAATAACTGTTCATCAACTTTCAATTCTATGCGCTTGAGTCCTTTCGCTTTGTCTCGTTTTATTTGGTTGCGTTTATTGACCAGCAACTGATCTTTACGAGACAGCGGGTTTGTTTTAGGACGCCCACGGTTTTTTTCATCGGCAAACAAATCAATGGTTATTCTATCGTTAAATGCTTTTGCCATAATCCTAACTTGAAAACTTATCGTGACTTTATCCATCATGGTTCAATAATGGATATTAATATCGGCATCATTCGTTCTGAACGATGGCCTCATGGCAATGCGCATAATTTTTTAGAGCTCGCTTAACCCAGACTATTGCTGTTCCAAAATGCTTGAAATATGCCTTTGGCAACAAATCCGAAACATCCAAAGGTCAGCACACTCCAAACAACGACTTTACCGAAAACAGGCACTTTACCTTGCTTGAGCACGTCATGAATGGCCATGCCAATCAAAAAGAATATGCCGGCGAACAGAAAGTTAAGTCCGATAATCTCTAGTTGTTGAAATTGTTGTGACGTCATTACTAATCACTACCCTAAAAATAATGTGGCGCAATATACCATAATAAAATAGTCGGTGTCATGACCTGTTGCTATCTTTTTTATAGACTCTTAGCGTCCTGTGACGAAACTAGCAATAGCGTGCGCCTTATACCCGTGCCCTTACGTATTCTTGACTAAAAAATCGGTGACAATTTTACCGAAAATATCGGGTTTTTCGGCATGTAGCCAATGGCCAGTGCCTTGGATTATTTTTGCGCTTACCTGTGGGAAATAGTGATTAATCTGCTCACGATGGTCGGCAGTAATATAGTCAGATAATTGACCTTTAATAAACAGCGTCGGTTTGTCAAAACTGCCATTAACCGTCAAGCCATTAATAATATTAGGATAGCCGTGCTCTAAGGCCGACAAATTAAAACGCCATTGAAAAGCATTATCATGTTTTACCAGGTTTTTCAGTAAAAACTGTGCGGTGCCATTATCAATATCGTTAGCGATTAAAATGTCGAGTGCTTCTTTACGATTGCTCAGTTTATCAAGTCTGATAGCGTTTAACGCCGCAAAGACCTTGTCGTGGCGATTGGTGTAGCGAACAGGGGATATATCGGCGACCAGCAGGGTGTTTATTAAATCAGGCTTAGCAATGGCCAATTGCATCGCAACTTTACCGCCCATTGAATGGCCTAAGATAGCGACATTTGTCAGTGCCAGCTGCGCAAGTAAATCGCTTACCTCGCTTGCCATGTGTTCATAACTAACGTTATCGGAATGAGGCGACAATCCATGATTAGGTAAATCAATGCTAATCACATCAAAATTAGCGCTTAAATGACGCGCTAAGCGACCTAAATTATCTAACGCGCCAAATAAACCGTGTAATAAAACCACCGGTTGGCCATTACCTACTCGTTTATAATGTAATGTCATCACTAAATCTCAAATCAAATTTGGCGTCATTTTGCTCGGTTATTCGTTTAAATGCAACCTAGCTCATTGCTATAGCGGCTTGGTATTTCCATGAAATATTCGACGGGGGCTAAGTCAAGCCAATGAAACGTCAATTAACCTGCTACAAGTCAAGTATTTTACTGTTTTTGATAGACTAAAGTGCTGAGTTTCGCCACAATAACTATAAATGCATATTCCAATAATAATTCAGGTTCGGTTATGGCTAATCCCTGTAATACGAAACCAATAAAAGAGGATTTTTCGATGCCAGCACGCAAAAAAACGCCGCTATATATTCCTTTCTCAGGCCACGGTTTATTAGATACCTCGTTGTTAAATAAAGGCAGTGCCTTTACTGAGGAAGAGCGAAAAACCTTTAATTTGGCCGGTTTATTACCGCCACTGATCGAAACCATTGAAGAACAGGTTGAGCGAGCGCACCAACAGTTTTCAGCCTATAGCAGCAGTCTTGATAAACACGTTTATTTACGTCGTGTGCAAGACATGAATGAAACACTGTATTACGCGTTAATTAACGAGCATTTAGAAGAAATGATGCCGATTATTTATACGCCAACAGTGGGTGAGGCGTGTGAGAAATTTTCTGACATTTATCGCTGTGCTCGCGGTTTGTTTGTTTCATATGATCAACGTCATGAGATGGATGACATTTTACACAACGCAATTAAGCCTAATGTGAAGGTTATTGTGGTCACCGACGGCGAGCGTATTTTAGGCCTTGGTGATCAGGGCATGGGCGGTATGGGCATCCCTATTGGTAAATTGTCACTTTATACAGCGTGTGGCGGCATCAGTCCGGCGTATACATTGCCAGTGATGTTAGATGTTGGTACGAACAATCAGTTATTAATTGATAACCCAATGTACATGGGCGTAAAAAAGCCACGTATTACTGATGATGAATATTTTGAATTTGTTGATATCTTCATTCAAGCGGTCAAACGTCGTTGGCCAAATGTTTTATTACAATTTGAAGATTTTGCCCAGCCAAAAGCAATGCCTTTATTAGAGCGTTATCGTGATGAACTTTGCTGTTTTAACGATGACATTCAAGGTACCGCTGCGGTTACTGTTGGTTCATTGTTAGCGGCTTGTCGTTCTAAAAATGTTAAATTGAGCGATCAAGTCGTTAGTTTTGTTGGCGCTGGTTCGGCGGGTTGCGGCATTGCTGAGCAAATCATCAAGCAAATGACTAGTGAAGGCATTAGTGACAAGCAAGCACGTTCACAAATATTCATGGTTGACCGTTTTGGTTTACTAACCGATGGTATGAGCGACTTACGCGATTTCCAGCAACGATTAACCGCGCTGCCAAGTGACATTGCTCATTGGAAAGTTAACGGTGAATTTGCGTCGTTATTAGAAGTGATGCAGCAAGCAAAGCCGAGTATTTTAATTGGTGTTTCTGGTCAACCCGGACTATTTACCGAAGAAGTTATTCGCGCGATGCACCAAGGCTGTGAGTGTCCGATTATTTTCCCATTGAGTAATCCATCTAAACAAGTGGAAGCAACGCCGCAACAAGTCATTGATTGGACAGACGGCAAGGCGTTAGTAGCCACTGGCAGTCCATTTGAACCTGTGGTTTATCAAGGAACAACGATTGTTATTCCACAATGTAATAATAGTTATATTTTTCCTGGACTTGGTTTAGGCATTATTGCATCTGGCGCAAAACGCGTGACTGATGAAATGCTAATGGCGTCGAGTTTATGTCTAGCCAGTGTATCGCCATTGGGCAGCACTGGGGAAGGTAGTTTGCTACCGCCGTTAACCGAAATAGCCGCCATCAGTAAAAAAATGGCCTTCGACGTCGCCAAAGTGGCCATTGCGCAAGGGCATGCCCTGCAAATTGACGATGAAAAGTTGCTGGCTAAAATAGAAAGAAACTTCTGGACGCCACATTACCGCGATTATCGCCGTGTCTCCCATTAAATAGCACATTAGGCCAATGCCACATCACTTGTGGCTTGGCTACGCACTATGTATAATCCTGAGCAAAATAAAAACAAATTGAATATTGTTGAAGAGGGAATCATGAAAACGATTGAGGTTGAAGACGACTTATACCGCTACATTGCCAGCCAAACGGAAGATATCGGTGAAAGTGCCTCGGCAATTCTACGCCGTTTATTGGGCTTGCCTGCTATTGGCGAGATCAACGTTGAGCCCCCATTAAAGTCACCGGCCGTTGTTCGCGCCGACGCAAAATCTGCGCCAACCGAAAGAAAAAAAGCAACTAAAGTGGTTATTGCGCCCCGCAGTGACTTCTCCGTGCTAATCACCCCAACAAAGATTAAAGAGCAAAAAGCCGCTGTCGGTCGTTTTTTATTTTTATTGGAGCGTTTGCAGACTATTGCACCGCAAGATTTCAGTAAGGTATTAGAGATTAGTGGCCGCGATCGTATTTATTTTGCGATTGATCAGCAAACATTGCTTGATAACAATGCCAGCACTAAACCTAAGCAAATCGGTCAATCGTCGTATTGGGTGATGACCAACTCTAACACGGTTAAAAAACGTTCTATGTTAAAGAGTGTATTAACCGCGTTAGGTTGTAACCTAGCCACTGCTGAGCGGATTGCTGGACAAATTTAGTCCATAAATTATCGATATGGCTAATGCGTTGTTCTATCTGCAATATCCTTGTAGTTATGAACATCGCCGCGGCTTGCCATCTCGGCATCGTAAACATAAAAAAACCGACATTAAGTCGGTTTTTTATGTTTACGATGAGCGGTGATATTCATACCGTCAAATAGTGCGGCAGTCTTAGTGATTACACTCGCCGTCAATTTGCTTACCGTACAAATACAAGCTGTGGTTAGTTAGCACAATACCATTTCGCTTTGCGATGTCGTGTTGACGTTGCTCAATCACTTCATCGTTAAACTCGATAACCTTACCGCAGTTTAAGCAAACTAGATGATCGTGGTGCTCTTTAGAGGCAAGTTCAAATACTGACTTGCCACTATCAAAGTGATGGCGTGTGACAATGCCAGCATCATCAAATTGATTTAATACACGGTATACCGTTGCTAAACCAATTTCTTCACCATGTTGTAACAGAATTTTGTAAAGATCCTCGGCGCTGATATGTTGATTCTGTGGTAATTGCAGGATCTCTAAAATCTTGATCCGTGGCAATGTTACCTTTAAGCCTGCTTTTTTTAGCGCTAAGTTTTCGTCAGCCATTTTAATCTCTACTTTGAGTTAATCTTTTAACTATCATAGCAGTGTAAATCTAAGATTTCATTATAAAAGATAATATAGCTATCACGATAACACTTTTTTATTATAGTAATGTTACACAGCGCCGATAACTAGAAGGAAAAATGTAATTGTCACAAAATTAGAGGCTCAAAAAACGATGGAAGCGCATGGTGACGCCAGTTATTACTGGCATGTCAGCTTAGTGGTGCCTTTAACAAAGAAGGGCTGTTACGTGCACTAACAAAGTTATTGGCACTCCAGAAGTGCTCACTTGCAGCGAAAACGATCTATTAAATCAAGGCTTGCCGCTATTTTTGTTAGCCGTTTAGCATTTCATCACATTATAACGCGCTAACCACTTGATAGATTGCGTTGGTTAGCTCGGTTAGCTCATCATTGGTGATGATGTAAGGCGGCATGATATAAACTAGTTTGCCAAAAGGTCTAACCCAGACACCTTGGGCAACAAATGCCTGTTGAATGCTGGCCATGTCCACCGCTTGTTTGAGCTCTATTACCCCAATAGCGCCTAATACGCGCACGTCTTGCACGCAATTTAAAGCGTTAAACGCGCCGAATTCTTGTTTAAGTTGCCGCTCAATATTAGCCACTTGTAGCTGCCAATGACCTTCTTGCAATATCGCTAACGACTCATTGGCCACCGCGCACGCAAGTGGATTGCCCATAAACGTGGGACCATGCATAAATACACCTGCTTTAGTGCGACATATCTCTTGTGCAATATCTTTAGTGGTTAAGGTCGCGGCTAAACTCATGTAACCGCCGGTTAGCGCTTTACCCAGACAAAGAATGTCAGGCACAATGTCGCTGTGTTCATAAGCAAACAACTTGCCGGTGCGGCCAAAGCCAGTGGCAATTTCATCACAAATTAACAGCACATCATATTTATCACACAACTGACGCACCGCTGTTAGATAATTAGGATGATAAATTCGCATGCCCCCTGCACCTTGCACAATGGGTTCTATTATCATCGCCGCAGCGTCTTGATGATGTGCAATAAATAGTTGCTCTAATGGCTCGATATCATCGTTTGACCAAGTTTGGTTAAAGCCGATTTGCGGCGCTTTAGCAAAGAGTTGCTTATTAAGAACGCCCGTAAATAATTCATGCATGCCATTAATCGGGTCGCAAACAGACATCGCGGCAAAAGTATCACCGTGATAACCATGCTCTACGGTGAGCATTTTAGTCTTTTGCATTTGCCCCTTGGCTACCCAATATTGCAGCGCCATTTTCATCGCCACTTCAACGGCAACCGAGCCCGAGTCAGATATGAATACGCGATCAAGCGCTGGTGCCGTCATGTCTATTAATCTGCGCGATAATGCCACTGCACTCGGGTGAGTAATGCCGCCAAACATCACGTGAGACATCTTGTCTATCTGATCTTTTGCCGCATTATTTAACCGTTGGTTGTTATAACCATGAATTGTTGACCACCAACTGCTCATACCATCGATTAATTCTCGACCATCGTGCAAAGTCAGTTTTATGCCATTTGCTGATACCACGCCAATACATGGAAGCGGTGATATCATTGAGGTGTAAGGGTGCCAGATGTGTTCTTGATCAAAGTCTAGGTCAGCGCTATTCATGCTTAAAAAACGTCCAGTTGTAAAGTCGTTGGTTTTATCTTGGTTGACAGCATACCTGAGCAAGGTATCCTAGCCAACAAATAATCCATAATAATAGAGTCAGCAATGAGCACAGCAACAATTCGTCACGATTGGACGCTAAAACAAGTCGAGACGTTATTTACTCAACCATTTAATGATCTGATGTTTGAAGCGCAGTTAGCTCACCGTCAGCATTTTAATCACAACGAAGTGCAGGTTTCGACCTTATTATCGATTAAAACCGGTGCATGCCCAGAAGATTGTAAATATTGTCCGCAATCGGCTCGTAATAAAACCGGCCTTAAAAAAGAACAGTTATTAGAAGTAGCCAAGGTAATTGAAGCGGCTAAGCATGCAAAATCTGTTGGCTCAACGCGTTTTTGTATGGGCGCAGCCTGGAGTAACCCACGTGATAGAGACATGCCAATTGTATTAGACATGGTGCGCGAAGTTCGCGACATGGGCATGGAAACCTGTATGACCTTGGGCATGTTAACGGCGGGCCAAGCGCAAGAACTGGCTGACGCTGGGCTTGATTATTACAATCATAACTTAGATACCTCACCTGAATTTTACGACCAAATAATTACCACCCGTACTTATCAAGATCGTTTAGACACCCTAACTTATGTACGCAGCTCTGGCATGAAAGTATGTAGCGGCGGCATTTTAGGCATGGGCGAAAAAGCCAAAGACCGATACGGCTTACTCATGGCACTGGCTAACTTAGAACAGCACCCTGACAGCGTGCCAATTAATATGTTGGTGAAAGTCAAAGGCACACCGCTAGAAAATGTTGATGATTTAGACAGCTTCGAGTTTATTCGTATTATTGCGGTAGCGCGCATCATGATGCCAAAATCTCATGTTCGTTTATCGGCGGGTCGTGAAAAAATGAATGAGCAAATGCAATCGCTATGCTTCATGGCCGGTGCTAATTCAATCTTTTATGGCTGTAAATTATTGACCACCAGTAATCCTGATGAGTCTAGTGACGTACAGTTATTTAAGAAATTAGGTATTAATACCGAGCGCACACGTCAATATTCAGACGAAGCATTTGAAGCGTCTTTGTTAGACCAAGTTGAAATGAGTAAAACAAGCGACATGTTTTACGACGCGACAACTTAACCGCGTTTAGCTGCCATCATGAGTTTTCAACATCTAGCCAACGCATTAGACAAACAACGCCAATTGCAATGTTATCGCCAAACAACCTCGGTTGTTGGTGGTAATCAGCCACAATTGAGCGTTGGATCTAAGCCGTATATTAATTTCTCTTCCAATGATTACCTTGGCCTAGCCATCGAACCTGCGGTTATAGAGGCGGCGCAACATGGCGCTGCGCAATGGGGTTGTGGCAGCGGTGGTTCGCCATTAATCACCGGTCATTCAAACAAACACCAATATTTACAAGACATGTTAAGTGATATTTGCGGCCAAGAAGCGGTGATGTTATTTAGCTCCGGTTTTGCCGCCAATAGCGGTGTGTTGGCCACCTTATTGCAAAAAGACGATTATCTGTTACAAGATAAACTCAACCATGCCTCATTAATGGAGGCGGGCAGTAACGGGCCTGCGACCATGCAGCGCTATCGCCATAATGATATGACGCAGTTAACAGCCTATTTAGATAAACACGCAAGCGCGACTAATAAACTGATTATTAGTGAAGGCGTATTCTCCATGGATGGTGACAGTGGTGATTTGTCACGGCTTAGTCAATTGAGCAAGCAACACAATGCATGGTTAATGGTCGACGACGCACATGGTTTTGGACTTTGCGGCGATGGTCGTGGCAGCTGCGCGGCGCAAGATATTAAAGCCGATATCTTGATGGCCACTTTTGGTAAAGCCATTGGCACTTCGGGTGCCTTTGTCGCGGCAGACAAAAGCACCATTGAGTATTTAACTAATTTTTGCCGTCATTATATTTATTCTACGTCGCTGGCAATGCCAATCGTTACCGCGACTATTAAGAGTGTTGAGTTGGCGCAGCAAGTGTGGCGTCATCAAGCGATTTTTGAGCGCATTGACTACTTTAAAGATAAAGCCAACGCATTGGGTCTTAACTTAATGCCGTCAAATAGCGCCATTCAGCCTTTGTTAGTGGGCAGTAGTGAAGCGGCGCTAAATTTGACCACGCGCTTAAAAAGCCAAGGCTTGTGGGTCAGTGCTATTCGTCCTCCAACAGTGCCTGTTGGCACTGCGCGTTTACGCATTACGTTATCGACCAAGCAGTCATTTGCCCAAATAGATCAATTGCTGCAAGCATTGGCGCAGGAGTTAGGTTAATGAGTCAAGCTGCCTACATCAATAAAGATCAGCTCAAGACCATCAAAAGCAAACAAGCAATGATCCGAAAATCAGATATCAGCGAGCGGTTTGGCGCGAGTGCACAGACATATGATCGAGGCGCCGCACTACAACGCGCCGTTGGTAATCACTTACTGACATTGATGCCAGAGCAAGACAAAGAACTAGCCTGTCTGCTCGATTTAGGCAGTGGTCCAGGCTACTTTACCAGCGCATTAAACGATCGTTGTCAGCAGCTTATCGGCTTAGATATTGCGCCAAAAATGTTGCAATTTGCGCGTCAGCGCAATGACGCGCTGCAGGTAACATGGCTTAGCGGTGACGCTGAGCAATTACCGCTTGGCAGCAATACACTGTCGGGCATTTATTCAAGTTTAATGCTGCAATGGGTACACGATTTAACCCGTGCGTTGATTGAGGCGCATCGCGTTTTAAAACCAGGTGCACATATGTCTTTTTCTACGTTACTCGATGGCACCTTATTTGAATTAAATGAGGCATGGGCACATGTAGACGACAAGCAACACGTTAACGCATTTCTTAGTGAAGTCATGTTACGCCAAGCAATCAGTGATAGTGGTTTAACCTTAATGAGTCTAACCACCAAAACACAGCCAGTTTATTATGAGACGGTTGTCGGGTTAATGCGCGATCTTAAAAATATTGGCGCGAGTCAAACCTCACAACGAGGTCAGGGCTTAATGGGGCGTCAGGCACTAAAAAAATTGGCCGCGGGTTATGAGAAATATCGCAGCGCCAAGGGCTTAAGCGCTAGTTATCAAGTGGCGTATTGCGTGTTACAAAAACCAGCGACAGAGATTATTGATGAATAAAAATTACTTTATTACCGGCACCGATACCGATGTCGGCAAAACATTTGTTAGCGAGTTATTGCTCAAGCAGCTTAATGAGAGCGAGCGAGTAGTTGGCTACAAGCCCATTGCCGCGGGCGCAGACATGACGCCTAGTGGTTTAAGAAACGATGACGCACTTATTTTACAAAATGCCTGCCGTGAGCCCGCGCCGTACGATCAAATTAATCCTATTTGTTTTGAGCAGGAGATTGCGCCGCACATTGCCGCAAAGATTAACAAAGCGCCGATTAGCGTAGGGCAATTAAATCAGTGGTGGGATACTGTGAAAAATAACAGCGAATTATCGTTAATTGAAGGGGCGGGTGGTTGGCGTTTACCACTTAACGATACTGAGCATCTTAGTGATTTTGTGCAGCAGCAAAATATGCAGGTTATTGTGGTAGTTGGCATGAAGTTGGGCTGTCTTAATCATGCACTATTAACGATTGAGGCAATAAAATCCGACGGACTGCATATTACCGGTTGGGTGGCTAATCAGCTTGCCACGCCAATGGCTCATTACCAAGAGAACCTAGACTACCTAACAGACGTATTAGAGGTGCCAGTGCTGGCAGAAATTAAGTCTAATCATCGCTATGTAGAGGGTTCGGCTTTATTCTCGTTGTAACATTGTCTTGGTGTTTGTTTTAAT
>JABSRV010000059.1 GCA_013214905.1 Psychrobium sp.
GGTGTCGATATCATCCAATTCGATGAGCCTGCATTTAACGTGTTTTTTGATGAGGTCAATGACTGGGGCGTTGAAGCTTTAGAAATAGCAATTGAAGGCCTTAAGTGTGAAACCGTCGTACACATTTGTTACGGTTATGGCATCAAAGCCAATACCGATTGGAAAAATAGCTTGGGCACCGAGTGGCGACAATACGAAGCGGTTTTTCCAAAATTGCAACAGTCTAATATCGATTTTATCTCACTAGAATGTCACAACTCTAATGTGCCATTAGAGGTATTAGAACTCATTCGTGGTAAAAAAGTGATGGTGGGCGCCATTGATGTTGCAACCAACACCATTGAAACGCCAGAAGAAGTAGCTGATACCCTGCGAAAAGTACTTAAATTTGTCGATGCCGACAAACTATATCCTTCGACCAACTGCGGCATGGCTCCTCTACCTCGCAGCGTTGCCACGGCGAAGCTAAAGGCATTGAGCGCCGGCGCAGAAATCGTGCGTAAAGAGCTCACCGCCTAGCTCCAACCAATAAAGGTGTCTCTAGTCGAGTCACTTTTTTAATATCCCCAAGCGATTTTTTTACGTTAGTCGCTTGGGGATATTAAACAACCAATGTCGAACTCGTCCCCCTCAACTCTATCAAGAGGTGTTTCTTAAAGGAAACAAACACGCTATAGAAATAGCTGAGCCAACATGCGCAGACCAGTCACAAGTAACACAACACCAAAGATTTTCTTTAGCTTAGCCCCGTCCAATTTAGCCGCCAATGCCGCGCCAACAGGTGCAAATAATACGGTTAAAGGCACAATGCAAATGAAACCAATGAAATTGACCAAACCAAATGTCCCTGCAGGAGCATCGCTAGGTGTGCTGCCCAATACCAACATAGTCAGAGTGCTTGGTAGCGAAATAATAAGCCCTATCGCTGCGGCTGTGCCAACGGCCTTATGAGCAGGATAGTTATATAGAGTCAGTAGAGGAACCGAAATCGTACCGCCACCAATGCCAACCATAGAGCTGAAAAACCCAATGGACGTGCCCATAACCTTTTGACCTGCAGAGCTAGGGAGTTGTTGAAACGCAGTCGACTTTCCAGTTCTAAAGAGCATATTGAGTGCAGACAAGGTCGCTATCAAACCAAACATCATCGTAAGCAACGAGCCATCAACACGAGTGACTAACCAACTACCAGCCAGCACGCCAATAAGAATAAAGGCAGCCCAGCTCTTTAATAGCTCAAAATCTACATTACCCTTGTTATGGTGAGAACGAATTGAACTAACAGATGTTGGTATGATGGTCGCCAAGGATGTTGCAGTGGCAATCAGCATGGCAGACTCTGGGGACACGCCAAAACTTTGGAACAAGAAAAACAGCACCGGCACAATGACGATGCCACCGCCAACGCCCAATAGACCTGCCAAAATTCCGGCAAATACTCCAGTGGCAACCAATGCCAAAAGAGTCGATAGATTGCTTGTTATAAATTCAATGATGTTCATAAATTAATACTTCTATTTAAAATTAGCGGCAAAGGCCTTGCCAGAATATTTGTGATGAAAAGGTAACTAGTTAGAATGGACTTAATAATCCCAAGCGATTGTAACGTCACTGTATTGATGAATTAAAGTGATTTAATGTCATCATTCAATGAACAGCGCTCATGAATGAGTTGATGTTAAAGGGGAGGTTTTTTAAGCGGCTAATATTGAGAGTATAGTCACTTAAACACGTTGAATATCGAAACTACTTGAATATCATATATATATTTGTGGGTGTTCCATCTTTGCGTCCCATCCCAATGGACGAGTAATTGTTGTGAATAGGCGATTTTGTTCTCGACTAATGGTCTGCTTAATGTAATATTAGGACATCTGCCAAATATGGCGGATGTTTTTATATTATTTTAAGAGATATTATGATACTACGATATGGTGCAACAAATTTTTATTGTTTTAAGGAAAGTTTTGAAATAGACCTAAGACTTAATGGTAATTGCCCTGATGAAATATCAAATGGAAACAACTATAGCAAAGTCATGTGTGTCAAGGGAGCCAACGGAGCCGGCAAAACGAATGCTTTAAAAGTTTTGCCATTTATTGGTCAATTTATCACCTCATCATTTAGCCACAAACCAAATGCTCCAATGGAAATGTCTACTTACTTCAATAATGAGGGGGCTTCAAAGTTTTTTTGTGAGTTCCAAATTGATGATTGTGTTTATCGGTATGACTTGATAGTTAAATCACATGAAGTTCTAGAGGAAAAACTGTGCTTTATTCATGAGTTAAATAAACCTTTATTCCATAGAGTTGGAACTCATGATCTTATCATACATCCTGATTTTTCAGAATTGTTAGCAATTCCTCATGTAAGGTCTAACGCTTCTGTAATTAGTACTGCCCATCAACACGAGATGTCATGTTTAACTGAATTTTATGCTATGTTCAGCATGATAGTATCGAACGTCTCATCTTATGGCTTTGATGAGCTATCTTCAGAAAATAGCATTACAGAGTTTTATCATCATCGTCCTCACTTTCTTGAGTTTGTAAAAGAGACACTCATTAAATTTGATATTGGAATTGTAGATATCAAAATCGATTCATATGAGGATGGGGACGGAAAACTTGTTTATTTCCCACTTTTTTATTTTAAAATTGATGAAGAGTTAAAACCATTGAGGTTACATCATCAATCGTCAGGTACTAAGCGTCTATATCGCATGCTCGGGTATTTCTTTATCGTAATACATGGGGCTGAGAAGTTTCCATACGGATCAATTTTGGTAATGGATGAGTTAGATTTGCACCTCCATACTGATATAGTTCCTGAGTTGGTTAATTTGTTTGAAAAGGCAACTAATGTTCAATTAATTTTTAATTGCCAGAATGATTATGTTATGGATCTTATGGGGAAATATCGCATGACTATAATTAATAAAACTGATAATGAAAGTTATTCTTATAGATTAGATGAGTTACCGAGTGATTTACTACGCAACAATCGACCAATAACGCCGCATTATAGGAAAGGAAGTATCGGCGGGGTGCCTAATATTGTCAAATAGTCAAAGGGATAAGTTCTTTAAAAAACACGTAAAAGAACAAAAGGCAGCTTTAGTTTCAGTTAACAATCGTTATCCTAAATTTTCTTTTGAGTTTTGCTGTAATTCTAGTAGAGGGATTGATAAGTCTTGTAAAGAAACTAGAAGGTTAGTATTTGAAAAGATTCTCTTATTAAGTAAAAGAACATGGCATGATATTAAGTCCTTACCAAGGGAACAAGGTTTTGAAATGATCGATAAAAGCTCATTTAATTCGACACCTAATATCCCAACTAAATTTGAAAAAGAGACAAAAATTTCAGTATGTAGGCTGCCACAAAGTAAAGGGAGAGTTATAGGTTATGTCGAAGAAGATACTTTCTATGTAGTATGGGTTGATACGAAATTTAATATGTATAGCCATTAAAAGTAAAGATGGGACATATATGGACGCTCCCCCAGTGTCAAGGCATAACCCTAACTTTGTGTCGCGCTAGCGGCACTATTTTCTATTGTTTTAATGTCTAAATCGTTGCTAAAACACGTCTTAAAAGTAATCAGTACTGACATATATACAGGCTCAAAATAGAAATGTATCTATCATTTCTGGCCTTTAATAATAAAAAAAGGGACACGCATAAAAATGTAATTGAAATTCAATGGCTTTAATCCCTTAATTATTTTGTCAGTAATTTACCACCTAACATCATGTCTCGCAATTAATAACGAAACTCTTCTAGCCATCGTAAAAAAGGAACACGCATAGAAATCTATTTGAAATTCAATAGGTTTAATCCCTTAATTATTAGGTGGTAATCTACCACCTAATATCAAGGCTCGTCATTAATAACAAAATGGCTAGCTTAGCCATCGAAATAATAGCGCCCGCTAAAGCAAGCCTCTTCACAAAAAACGCAGTCTAACGTTAAATACTTTTGTACCCACTAAGGGTTTCGATTACAATTGCGCCATTATTTTACCTGTTGTTTTGAGCGCCGTTATTAAGCGCTCTTTTTTTGCTGAGTTATATTCATGTATTCACACAAAATCTCTATTGCACCGATGTTAGATTGGACGGATCGTCACTACCGTTATATGGCGCGTTTAATTAGTAAGCACCAATTGTTATATACCGAAATGGTGACTACGGGCGCGATTATTCATGGTAAAGGCGATTACTTGTCGTATAACGAGCAAGAGCATCCGGTGGCTTTGCAGTTGGGCGGTAGTGATCCTAAAGCGTTAGCTATTTGTGCGATTAAAGCGCAAGACTATGGCTATGACGAGATAAACATTAATGTTGGTTGTCCGTCTGATCGCGTGCAAAACGGTAAGTTTGGCGCTTGTTTAATGGCTGAGCCAACACTTGTGGCGCAAGCGGTTGATGCGATGAAGCAGGTGGTTGATATTCCTATTACCGTTAAGCATCGCATTGGCATTGATAATCAAGACAGTTATCAATTTATGACTGACTTTGTTGGCGAAGTGAGTGAGGCTGGTTGTGATACTTTTATTGTTCACGCGCGCAAGGCGTGGTTAAGCGGCTTAAGCCCAAAGCAAAATAGAGAGATCCCACCGCTTGATTACGAGCGTGTTTATCAGCTTAAACGTGACTTTAGTGATTTAACCATTTCTATTAATGGTGGCATTAAAGATTTAGTAGCAGCGCAGCAACATTTACAGCACGTTGACGGTGTAATGATTGGTCGTGAGGCCTATCAAAATCCTTATTTAATGTCGCAAGTTGATGCGATGTTTTTTGACGATCACCATGCGGTGACGTCTCGTCATGAAATTGTGCATATTATGATGCAATATATTGAACAGCATTTGAGTAAAGGCGGGCGATTAAATCATATTAGTCGTCATATGCTAACGCTCTTTCAGTCGGTGCCTGGTGCAAAACAGTGGCGTCGTTATTTAAGTGAGAATGCGCATAAACCAGGAGCGGGCATTGAAGTGGTTGAAGCGGCGTTAGCCTTAGTGCCAGACACAACAGAGATTGAATTAGTCAATTAGACGAAAAACTAGCGGTTATAAGTTATGTAACTAACTTTGTTTATATAAGGTATTGATTTTTAGTTTGTTAATGATTGGCATATTAATTGGATAATTACCATGATGAAGCAAGATGAAGCAAGATGAAATCAATATCTATTAAGGGGTTATTATGAGTTTTCTGTTACGATTTCAAAAAGACAGTAAAAATGCGTTAGTGTCAGGTATCTGCGCTGGTTTAGCCCGTGGTTTTAACGTTGAGCGCAAATGGGTTCGCATTGCTGCATTGATCTTACTTTTCTTTGCCACTGTTCCTACGGTCATTCTATATATTCTAGCGGCGGTATTGCTGCCTCCAAAAAGTAAATGGTTAGATTGAGCGTGCTTAATAAATTGTTAGAAAGTTATATAAATAAAGTACCCATTATTTAGTGTGTTAGCTGTACGTCTGTATTATCATTTGCAATCAAAATATAGAAAACGCAAGCTTAGGGCTTGCGTTTTAGCGCTAATCATCTCCTATTTATGACAGTTATGAAGGAATCTCTGATGAATAAATTAAACGGTCGACTGATAGTAAGTTCGGTATTTGCAGTCTTATTTTTAGGCTGGTTGTTAGCGGTATGGTGGAGCATGGAGCCAGACGTTATAGACATAAGACAGGTCAGCATTGAGCAAGCACAAACAATGGGCTTTGAACCCGTGGTTGGTTTTGCAACAACTACCGCTATTATCGAAGTAACCAACACTTTGCTTAATAAGCCGGGCGGCTATCTAACCAACGACAAACTTCCCCCTTCATTATTTATGGACAATGTTCCAGCGTTTGAATTTGGAGCGTTGCAGCAAGTTCGTGACTTGGCGTTAGCCTTGCGTGATGACTTAAGTCGCTCGCAATCGCAGTCGGTAGAAGATATTGATTTAGTTAAAGCGCAACCCGCGCTAAATTACGACAATAACAGTTGGATATTTCCAAGTACCGAGGGTGAGTATAAAAAAGCGGTTAAACATCTTCGGAATTACCGCATGCGATTGGCTAATCCAAATTCGGATGCACAATTTTACGCCCGCGCAGACAATCTTAATGAATGGCTTAAAGACGTTGAAAAACGCCTAGGGAGCTTGTCGCAACGACTCAGTGCTAGTGTCGGCCAAGAGCGGTTAAATACTGATTTGGCTGGAGATAGTGCCGCTAAACAATCAACCGCTATGAGTGAAATTAAACAGATTAAAACTAGCTGGTGGAAGTTAGATGATGTATTTTACGAGGCACGTGGTGCAAGTTGGGCATTGATTCATTTTTTAAAAGCAGTTGAGATAGATTTTGAAGCTGTGTTAGAAAAGAAAAATGCACTAATTAGTTTACGCCAAATTATTAGAGAGCTAGAGCAAACACAGGAAACCATATGGAGTCCTATGGTGCTTAATGGCAGCGGCTTTGGCACAATGGCGAACCACTCATTGGTGATGGCTAATTATATTTCACGGGCTAACGCTGCAATAATTGATTTAAACAAACTTTTAGTACAAGGATAAGAAATAATGAGCAAAAAGTTAATATTGGCTGGTGCTATCGCGTTGGCAACGGCGTTACCAGCCAAGGCTGACATGTTAGGTATTTATGTTGGCGCTCAAGCATGGATGAGTGAAACAACGGGTGGTTTTGCAGAGCAATCTACCTTAATTGATTTTTCATACGACAAAAAAACCACCACTAATTTGTATTTGAAATTTGAACATCCATTACCTTTAATTCCAAATGCTCGTATTCGTACTGGTAAATTGTCTGGTGCTGGTTTTACAACGCTAAGCTCAAGCTTTGCGTTCGGCGGTAAAACTTACGCTGGCGATACGAGAATTGAAACGTCCACTGACTTTACCAATAACGACGCAACGTTATATTGGGAAATTCTAGATAACGACCTTATTGCGTTCGATATCGGTATCACCGCAAAAAATATTAGCGGCGACTTCATGGTTGAAGGCGATAATGGAAGAATGAGTTCTGAAAATATTAATGTTTGGATCCCAATGGCTTATGCCGCTGCAAAAGTACGTATCCCTTTCGCTGGATTGTATGTATACGCAGACGCTAACTTGCTAAGTATTGGCGATAACGATGTGCATGACTATGAAGTTGGTTTAGGTTTTGACATCATTGACAACCTAGTTGTTGATGTTGCGGTAACCGCTGGTTATCGTGAAGTAGGCGTTGTGTTAGATGATGTTAGCGGCGTTTATTCTGATCTTAAGTTTGCTGGTTTCTTTGCCGGCCTAGAAGTGCATTTCTAACTATTTAGATCCAGTATTCTAAAAAGGCAGCGCTCGCTGCCTTTTTTAATGATTTGATGAAGTTACATCACTGCCACCTTTCTTTGAAAATCCTTTATTCCATAATGGAATAAAAAATTAGTTTTTATTCTTTTCGGTTATCTTTATTGCTGGTTACTATAAGCTCATTCGCAATCACGCGTCGTGTGCTAGGTAAATAAAGATGCTATTACAACAATTAAATTCATTAAGCAGCCCATTGTCAACACAGCAGGTTGACTCATTAAAGCAATTAACGGCTAACGCTAGTGCCGTTGAATTATCGTGGATCAGCGGTTATTTGGCGGGTATTAGTCAAGCTACGTTGGGCGCAGTTGCTGTCCAAGCAAGCAGCAATGCTAGCTTAACCGTATTATATGCATCGCAAACAGGCAATGCTAAGGGCGTGGCTACGCAAGTCGCTGCAGCGGCCAAAGAGCAGGGCATTGAGGTTAACCTTGTGTCGATGTCGGCTTATAAAACGAAGTTACTCAAGCAAGAAACACATTTGTTGGTTGTTGTGAGCACTCACGGTGAAGGCGAGCCGCCTGATGACGCTATTGCTTTGCACGGATTTTTAGGCAGTAAGCGTGCGTCAAAGCTTGAGTCATTAGAGTTTGCCGTATTGGGGCTGGGTGATACAAGTTATGAGTTTTATTGCCAAACGGCGATGGATTTTGATGAACGTTTAATAGCGCTTGGTGCTAAGCCTATGTTGGCTCGCCAAGATTGTGATGTTGATTACGACGACGATGTTTTGGCGTGGCAGCAACAAATTTTGACCGTGTTAGCCGATACGTTAACTCAAGATAATACAAATGCTGCAAGCAATCATGGCGTTAGTCCAATGGTTGCTAGCAGTCAGTACAATAAGAAAAACCCTTACGGCGCTACTCTATTAGCCAGCCAAAAGATCACCAGTCGACAGTCTAGTCGCGATGTTAGGCATGTTGAGATCTCTCTTGAAGACTCTGGCATCAGTTATCAGCCAGGTGACGCATTAGGTGTTTGGTTTGATAACGATCTAGCGTTGGTGAAAGAGCTTATTGAGCTAACTCATTTAAGTGAAGAGCAATCGGTTAGTTTTAACGAGCAACAGATTTCACTGAGCGAGGCGTTGGTTAAGCATTATGAATTAACCCAACTGCATCCTGGTTTTGTGGCGGCTTATGGCGCAGCGATTGAAAATAATGAGCTAATTGCCCTAAGCGAAGACAAAAGCGCGGTACGTGAGTTTATTAAAGATCGTCAAGTGATTGATGTGGTTCGTCAATATCCTGGGGCTATCACTAGTGAGTTGTTGATTGGGGCGCTGCGAAAATTAACACCGCGCCTATATTCTATCGCCTCATCGCAAAGCGAGGTGGAAGATGAAGTGCATTTAACCGTTGCGTTAGTAGAATATGACGCCTTTGATGAAAAACATCAGGGCGGCGCATCAAGCTATCTTAGCCGACGTTTAGAAGAGGGCGATACGCTACGCGTTTATGTTGAGCCTAACGATAATTTCCGTCTGCCTGCTCCCGACAAAGCGGTCATTATGATTGGTCCGGGCACTGGCATCGCACCATTTAGAGCCTTTTTGCAGCAGCGTGAAAACGATGGCGCGAGTGGACAAAATTGGCTGTTCTTTGGTAATCAACATTTTACCGATGATTTCCTTTATCAAACTGAGTTACAAGACTTTAAAGACAACGGTGTATTAAACCGTATCGATCTTGCATTTTCTCGTGACCAAGAACATAAAATTTATGTGCAAGATCGCATTCGTGAGCAAGGCCAAGAGTTGCTTTCATGGTTAGACGGCGGCGCATCTTTATATATTTGTGGTGATGGTAACGCCATGGCTAAAGATGTTGAGCAAGCGCTAATCGATGTCATTTGTCAGCACGGCAATAAAAGTACAGAACAAGCACAACAATATTTAACCGACCTGCACAGCAACAAACGTTTCCAGAAGGATGTTTACTAATGAGCGAAATTAAATTAGCCGCCAATGAATATATTAAAGCGGATAGCAATCTTCTGCGTGGCACGATTGAAGAAGGTTTGCAAAACGATATCACCGGCGCATTGTACGTTGATGATACTCAACTTTCTAAGTTCCACGGCTTTTACCAACAAGATGACCGTGACTTACGTGCAGAGCGCCAAGCTCAAAAACTAGAGCCTTTGCATAGTTTTATGCTACGCGCTCGTGTACCTGGCGGCGTATGTACGCCAGCGCAGTGGTTAGACATTGATAAAATTGCTAGCAAATTAACCATGAATCAAAGCATTCGTTTAACGACTCGTCAAACGTTTCAATATCATGGCATTTTAAAGCGAAATCTAAAGCCGCTCATTCAAGCGTTAGATTTGTCATCACTCGATTCTATTGCCGCTTGTGGCGATGTAAATCGCAACGTGATGTGTAATCCAAATCCTGTAGAGTCGGATTTGCATCAAGAAGCTTATGAGTGGTCGGTGAAATTGTCTGAACAATTATTACCGCGCACCAATGCTTATGCGGAAATTTGGCTCGATGGCGAAAAGGTCACTGAAAATGAAAGTGAGCCGATGTATGGCAAAACTTATCTGCCTCGAAAGTTTAAAATTGCTGTTGCGGTGCCACCACATAACGATGTTGACGTTTACACCAACTGTTTAGGTTTTATTGCCATTGCTAAAGATGGCAAGCTCATTGGTTTTAATGTTACCGTTGGCGGCGGCATGGGCTCGACTCATGGTGATAAGACAACTTATCCACGTTTGGCTGATGAGCTTGGTTTCGTTAAACTTGAAGACACCATTGAAATTGCAAAAGCGGTCATTACTACCCAGCGTGATTGGGGTAATCGTGTTGATCGTAAATTGGCGCGCATTAAATATACAGTGCAAAAGCATGGTATCGATAAATTTCGCGACGAGGTTGCACAGCGCTCTGGCGTGACAATTGCTGCGCCTAAAACCATTGAATTTACCACACGCGGCGATCGTTTTGGCTGGGTTAAAGGCAGTGACGATAAATGGCACTTAACGCTTTATATCGAATGTGGCCGCATTAAAGATGTACCGGGCAAGGAAGTGCAAACCGGATTTAGAGAATTGGCTAAAGTACACAAAGGTGACTTTAGAATGACCTCAAATCAAAACATGATTGTGGCCAATGTTGCAGCAGAAGATAAAGCTAAAATTGAAGGCATTGCTCGTCAATATGGCATTTTAGGTCAACGACTAACACCGCTGCGCAAGCATTCAATTGCGTGTGTATCGTTGCCAACGTGTGCGTTAGGCATGGCAGAGGCAGAGCGTTATTTCCCTGAGTTTACCGACAAAGTCGATGAGCTATTAAGCAAGCATAATATTGGCGATGAGCCTATTGTGATGCGCATGACAGGTTGTCCTAATGGCTGTGCTCGTCCATTTGCAGCAGAAATTGGTTTAGTCGGTAAAGGTCCAGGGCGTTATAACTTGTATTTAGGCGCAGCATTTGACGGCACAAGATTAAGTAAAATGGTCTTAGAAAATGCCAACGAAACCGAAATTTTGGCCGACTTGGACGGGCGGTTCGAACGTTTTTCGAGTGACAGAATCGATGCTGAACATTTCGGTGATTTCTTGATCCGCAATGAAGAGGTTAAAGCGGTACTTAATAGTGCGAGGGATTTTCATGACTAAGTTATCCATTGAGACCGATTTTAAGGCGCTATTAAAGGCACCTGCATCGGATCAACAAGCTATTTTGGCGCAAGTAAACGAGCATTTGTTGACACTTAGTGTACAAGAGCGAGTGGCGTGGGCGTTGCAACATTTGCCAAATAATCATGCATTGTCATCAAGTTTTGGCATTCAGTCGGCGGTGATGCTGCATTTATTAAGCAGTCAGCAGTCTGACATTCCAGTTATTTTGACCGACACTGGGCATTTGTTTCAAGAGACCTATCAATTTATTGATAACTTGAGCCAGCGTTTAAGCCTTAATTTGCGAATATATCAAAGCAAGTTTTCTGCAGCATGGCAACAAGCTCGATATGGCAAAGAATGGGAGCAAGGGTTAGATGGTCTTGACGCGTACAACAAACGCAACAAGGTTGAACCCATGCAGCGTGCATTAAGCGAATTGGACGTTGGCACGTGGTTTTCTGGTTTGCGTAGTTCGCAGGCGTCGTCGCGTCAAGGATTGCCAATTGTTGAAATTCGTGGTCAGCGTTATAAGTTCTTGCCTATTATTGATTTAAGTAATAAACAAGTGCATGAATATTTGACCGAACATGACTTGCCTTATCATCCGTTATGGGAAGAAGGTTATGTCAGCCTTGGTGATGTGCACAGCACCACAAAGCTTGAAGCGGGCATGTCTGAGGAAGATACCCGTTTCAATGGCATGAAACGAGAGTGTGGATTGCACTTTGATATTTAACCGCGCCTGATATGGTTAAATACTATTTATGATAGGGGAGGATATTCATCCTCCCTTTTTTACGTCTACCTAAGCAAATAATTCATCATCATTTTCTGTTAATTGGTCAGCAATTTTTCAGTGCTCTGCTACACTTTTGGGGTAGCCATATATTACTCTATACATTAGGCCCGAATACGAGGTGGGATTATCAATGCTTGAACTGAAAGAATTTATCGCCAATGCGAATAAATTGTTTACCCTAGCGGACATTTGCCTGCAAATTAACAGTCTTGTTAGTGATCCTAATCGTTCAATCGACGACATAGGCCAATTAGTAAGTCATGATCCTGCGTTAGCGTTTAGGGTGCTAAAATTAGCCAATAGTGCACTTTATAGCCACACCAATAATATTAAAACCATCGAGCAAGCATTAATGAAAATTGGTACCGATGAATTATGCAATATCGCGATGGCAACATCAGCCGCCCTGGTATTTAAAGGGGTTGGTCAACATCGAATAAATTTACATGATTATTGGTTGCACAGTGTCTATAGTGCAATGTTAGCTAAGGATATTTATCAGCATTACACCAAAAAGAAACAAGGTGAGTTATTTGTTGCTGGGCTATTACATAACATTGGATTATTGGTGGTGCTGGAAAGGCTGCCGTATTTTGCCCTGTCATTAGCCGATGTGGTTGGGCGAGAAAAAAAGGCGCTGCAATTTGAAATACGTACGTTAGGTTTTTCATTTTCAGAAGTTTCAAGTGGTCTGCTGAAATATTGGGGCATAGGCGATGAGCTGGTTGAGATTATCGCCAACCAACATTTATTAAATAACCAGGCTGAATATCAACAACAAAGTTTGTCATTAAATTGTGCCATTGCCTTGGCCGACAATTTAATGAACGACACACCCGAACAACCGATTGACAAAATAATTAATCAATCCACGATGGAGAAGTTAAATATGTCAAACGAGCAAATGCAATCTCTCGTAGAGCAATGCACCCAGAGCGCACTTTCTATTGTCAAATTAATAAATGGGTAAGGAAGAGTATTATGACTGATATGTTTCTATTTTCAGATGATTCTCCCCAGGAAGTAAAGGTTAGAAAAAAACCGTGGAAGGTGTTAGTCGTTGATGATGAAAAAGATGTTCACGCAGTAACTTCATTGGCACTAGGGTCCTTTGAATATCTTGACCGAGGTCTAGAGTTATTACATGCCTATAGTGCTAAAGGCGCCAAAATAATATTGGCACAACATGATGATATCGCGTTAATTTTATTAGATGTGGTGATGGAGACCGATCAAGCAGGATTAGAATTAGCCGCTTATATCCGCAAGGATTTAAACAACCATTCGGTTCGTATTGTATTGCGTACAGGACAGCCGGGACAAGCACCCGAGCATCAAGTTATTCGTGATTATGATATTAATGACTACAAGAATAAAACCGAACTGACGTCTGCCAAGTTATATACGGTGCTTTATTCTAATTTACGCTCTTATAAAGACATCAATACTGTCATGCGGAGTAAGGCAGCATTAGAGCGACTGATTATCGCGTCGCGCGGTATTTCCTCTATTCACGGTTTAAAATCTTTTGTTAACCTAACCATGACACAGTTGAGAGATTTGTTAGATATTGCTGACGACAAGATTTTTGGTTGTGAGTCAGATGCCTATTTTTATCACCGTGAAACGAAAGAAATTAAGCATTTTTTAATTCATGAATCAGAAGAGTTAGAAGAGGCTGTCGATTTAGACAATTTGCCACCGATTAAACGAAAAATGATCGAACAAGCGATTGATTTAGGCAGCAATGTTTATGAAGATGAACACTTTGTGATGTTTTGCAGCGGACAAAAAGCTAGCTTGATTTTCTATGGCAAAGTCACCGAGTATATCAGCAGCATTGATCGCGATATTTTAAATATATTTACCGAAAATCTTATTTCAATCATTGACAATATATACCTGCATGAAGCTTTAGATCACAGCCAAAAAGAACTGATCTATCGCTTAGGTGAAGTTGTTGAATCACGTTCTAATGAAACGGGATATCATGTTAAACGCGTGGCCTATTACTCTGCATTATTAGCCGAATTAGTGGGCCTACCTGATGACGAGGTCGAGTTAATTAAAAGTGCCTCACCATTACACGATATGGGCAAGATTGCGATCCCTGATTCGGTGCTTAATAAACCCGGTAAGTTAGACGCCGACGAGTGGGAAATAATGAAAACCCATGCACTTAAAGGCTATAACGTATTAAATGGTGCTGGACTGGTATTGCTTGATATCGCGGCAACCATTGCATTAACTCACCATGAAAAGTGGGATGGCAGTGGTTATCCTAGAGGATTAGCCAAAGAAGAGATTCATTTGTATGGGCGAATTATTGCCATCGCAGATGTATTTGATGCGCTGGGCAGTGATCGTTGTTATAAGAAAGCTTGGCCGATGAATAAGATATTAGCCTTGTTTGAAGAAGAGACTGGCAAGCACTTTGATCCAAGATTGATGAAACTATTTATGAATAACTTAGACAAGTTCATTGAGATAAGAGATCGTTACCAAGATGAATAATTGAACCATACCAAAGATAAAGCCACTGTATACAGTGGCTTTTTTATGTCTAAATGTAATGCACAGCCAAGCTAATTCAATATCTCTCAAAAATATTTATGAATAGCATCAACATATTTCCGATTTAAAAAATCAACAATTTGATATATCAAATTGTTATAAAAAATCATTATCTATTGTTTTATGAAATAAGAAAAAGCGTGTATATTGGTTCCATTAAGATAGTTTACCTTAGTGATAGCAACATCACTGCCATGATTGGAATAACGTAATGACTCAAGTTAACCTTACTCATTTACAGCAACTAGAAGCGGAAAGCATTCATATTATGCGCGAAGTCGCTGCTGAATTCGACAATCCTGTCATGCTTTATTCAGTTGGCAAAGATAGCGCGGTGATGCTGCATTTAGCACGTAAAGCCTTCGCACCAGCAAAAATACCGTTTCCATTATTACACGTCGATACCAATTGGAAGTTTCGTGAAATGATTGAGTTTCGTGATCAGCAAGCTAAAAAACACGGCTTTGAATTGTTGGTACACAAAAACGCTGAAGGCATTGCGATGGGCATTAGTCCATTTAAACATGGCAGCGCGAAACATACCGACATCATGAAAACTGACGGCCTTAAACAAGCGTTAAATAAATATGGTTTTGACGCGGCATTCGGCGGCGCCCGTCGCGACGAAGAGAAGTCTCGTGCCAAAGAACGTGTCTATTCGTTTAGAGATAACCAACATCGTTGGGATCCTAAAAATCAGCGTCCAGAATTATGGCATACCTATAATGGACAGGTGAATAAGGGGGAAAGCATTCGAGTTTTCCCATTATCAAATTGGACCGAGCTTGATATTTGGCAATATATCTATTTAGAAGATATTGATATTGTACCGCTTTATTTAGCCGCTAAACGCCCCGTTGTCGAACGTGATGGCGTGAAAATCATGGTTGATGACGATCGCATGCCGATTGCTGACGATGAAGAAGTAAAATATGAAATGGTACGCTTTAGAACGCTAGGGTGTTACCCGCTTACTGGCGCGGTTGACTCAACCGCCGACACCTTACCAAAAATTATCGAAGAAATGTTATTAGCACGCACCTCAGAGCGCCAAGGGCGAGTGATTGATAATGATTCATCGGGTTCGATGGAACTTAAAAAACGCCAAGGTTACTTTTAGGAAATACTCATGAATTCAGAAATAGCAGATCAAATTGAAGATATCGGCGTTGAAAATTATTTAGAGCTTCAACAACATAAAAGCATGTTGCGTTTTTTAACCTGTGGCAGCGTTGATGATGGAAAAAGCACCCTCATTGGCCGACTGTTACATGACAGCGCGCAAATTTATGAAGATCAATTAGCGGCATTAAAAAGTGATAGCCTGAAAATGGGCACCACCGGTAATGAAATTGATTTAGCCTTATTGGTTGACGGGCTGGTTGCTGAACGTGAGCAAGGCATCACTATCGATGTTGCTTATCGTTATTTCTCTACCAGTAAGCGAAAGTTTATTATTGCAGATACACCAGGCCACGAGCAATATACTCGAAATATGGCCACCGGTGCATCAACATGTGACTTAGCGATTATTTTGATTGATGCACGTTACGGGGTGCAGGTGCAAACCAAACGACACAGTTTTATTGCTTCTTTGTTAGGCATTAAACATTTCGTGGTGGCGATTAATAAAATGGATTTAGTGGATCATGATCAAAGCACATATGAGAAAATCCGCAGCGATTATCAAGAGTTTGTCGCTGGTTTAGGCGAGCGTGATGTCCAGTTTGTTCCTATGTCGGCATTAAACGGTGATAACGTGGTGAATGCTAGTCAGAAAATGCCGTGGTATCAAGGTGATACTCTGCTTAGCATGCTAGAAACCGTGAAGCTAACCAACGATATTAGCGAAAACGGCGCACGTTTTCCAGTGCAATATGTTAATCGTCCTAATCTCGACTTTAGAGGGTTTTGTGGCACATTGGCCGCAGGTACTCTTAGCGTTGGTGATAAAATCACCGTGTTACCGTCTGGTAAAAAAAGCACCATTAAATCAATTGTTACTTTTGACGGTGAATTGACTACTGCGTCGCAAGGGCAAGCGGTAACCCTAACCTTAAATGATGAAGTCGATGTTAGTCGTGGTGACATGATTGTGACTGGTCAATTGCCATTCGTTAGTCAAGGCGCCAAAGCAAAATTAGTTTGGATGGACGAAAAACCATTACAGTTAAATCGTCAATACGATCTAAAAATCGCAAGCAAGAAAACACAAGTCACCATTAATAATATTGAACACCTTATTAATGTGAATACCTTGAAAAAAGAAGCTGCCACTGAGTTAGCGCTTAATGAAGTGGGCTCGGTCGAGTTACAATTTGCCGAACGTTTAGCGTTTGATTTATATAGTGACGTTCGTGATACCGGTGGTTTTATTTTAATTGATCGTTTAACTAACGTGACCATCGCCGCGGGCATGATTGAAGAGTCAGTATCCATTGAAAGTAATAACGCGCAATATAGTGACTTTGAAATTGAGTTCAATGCGTTAATACGTAAAAATTACCCTCATTGGCAAGCGCTTGATATCAGCGCATTAACAAGGAAGTAAAAAGATGAGTCAGTCAGCGGGAATTATTTTAATGCTGGCGCTGTTGGTCGGATTGCTTATTAGCAACAAAATTCGACCGGCTATTTTGTTTATTGGTGCCATTACGGTGAGCTATTTACTAGACTGGATAAGTCTAGACA
>JABSRV010000006.1 GCA_013214905.1 Psychrobium sp.
CGTATATACGACCGCATCTTATTCTGTTTTATGTGAAATTATTAGTTGTAAAATACGTGGAGTCCATATACGCCTTAGAAATAGTTGTGCCAATGTTGGTTTTGGGATTAGGTTTTGTATGGGTAATATCAAGTTGATCTGGCCAATCAAGTGAACCTGACCCCTTTGAACCTCTAATATTTCTTTACGCTGCTTTAGCATCGAACAAGATAAAATTAGCCATCGCCAATCAAAGAACCATGTCAGCATGGCGCAATTTGAACAGCAATGGCGTGATGATTTAGCTACTTTTGAACGGAAACTCGAACCGGTTCAGCTTGATCCTTAAGATATTTAGGATGATACGGTCCCTTTGGTAAATCGACGATAACATTGCGATTTACGGTCCGCGCAATTGGCACATAATCTGTAATAGCGGTGCTAATAGCCGTCGCTATTATATCAGCAAATATATTGCCACTGCCGCCAGATGTATTATGAACAACGGTGCGCTCTTGCAACCATAAAGTCTCGCTATTGGCGGTCGAAATTAACTCAAACGATGCACCAACAGTCACATTACCGCCAGTGACATAATAATTTGTATCCCATGAATTAATCGTAACAAATAAAACAGCATCTGCGCCAAATAGTAAATTAAATTTGCTCATATCTGCCGTTCTTAATTCAGCACCATCAACCACTCCTTGCATGTTTAAGATCTGCTTAACGATAGGAACTGACATCACATAAAAACCGGCTTCACTTAACGGTTGTGCGATAGTCGTCAAATAAAGTTCAGGAGCATCTGCTGCAGTGGAAAGGTTGATAGCAGGGACAACAACTATACTTCTAGGCTGCTGCTGATATAACGCTTGATACGCTTCGCCCTTGGTGCTTAATGGTGTAGTTTTACACCCAGATAGCGTAATAACAAAACCAATTAATGCTAGGGTTAATAGTTTATGCATCATTTAATTCCTTTATTTTTTCAATGAGGTAATTCATGAACTTTTTCGATTCAGGAAAGTTTTTTGCTTCCTGCTCGTAATATGAAATAGCCTGTTCCGCCTGGTTATTTTCCATCGCTAGCAAACCTAATTCTGCGTATATGCCTGGTGCGACTTTTTTGTTCTTCTTTTTAGATTTCTTAACTATATCTAGCATCATTTCCTGATGTTTTAGACGCGTCTTTTCACTCGGCTCTACCACGTACTTATGAGCAGTTTGTGAGTAATCACCCCAATGATACAGTGATTTAGTTTGGCAACCTGCTAGTGATATCACCAACAACACAGTAAATATTATTTTATTCATGGCACAATAACCTCAATAGTTTGACCTGACGAAACATAGAATTTTCGATTTACAACGACAATACCGTCACGAGTCACCCGAATTTTATGAGTGCCCTTAGTCAAAGGTAATTTTGCTGTTAATTTGTTATCAATACGGTATGTTTTTATCTGTGGCTGATCCAATATTATTGGATCAGAGTTATCTAGAATCAGAGTCGCGCCAACAAAATTTCCACTCAATTTTAAATAAGCGATATCGTCAACAGCAGTCGTACTTTCATAATGACTAGAACAGGCGCTGACGAGTAACGCCAATGCTAGGATAATAATTTTTTTCATCGCTTAATCCTTTATTTCGCGTATTACAACGTCTTTTATCTGGTCTTTAGGTAGCTGACCATTATAAATTTCAACATAAGAAACAGAGTTATCACCTTGACCGATAAACTCAATCACTTTAATTTTAGCAATTTTTTCACCAGGTAATTCCAGTTGCATTCCAGTTTGAGGGTTAGTGATTGTTTGACCTTTAACTACAACAGAAAATTTATCACCAATCTTAACGCCTTGATCTTCACCGCCAGTCATTAAGAACCCATTACCAAAATCGCTAACAATATAAGCCTGCCAAGGTGAATCCATTAAATTTTCAATAATATTTGAAGTCAGTTTTGAAATCGCTGCCGACAATGATTTATCATCAATTTTAGTATTATAAGCGGCTCTTTCACCCACGCCCATTACACGACTTGATTCGACTCTGGCTTCACCGGTTGCTTCTTCTGAATAAACAATTTTTCCGGTTTTAGTATTAACCAAGCGTATATTGACTGTTGCCGTGGCAACTTGAATTTTGTTGCGACTAAAAACACCAACCTCACTCACGGTACTGCGACCAAACTCAGAAACTGAGCCTAGGATTATAAAATCAGCAGCAACTTTTGTGTATGCTTCTTCTGCGATAATAGTTGAGAGGTCTTGTCGCTCGAGTAGAATAAATTTACCACTGTCGGTTAATCGTGCAGCCAATATATCAGATGCCTGCTGACCTAACTTTGATGCACCACTGAATAAGAAAGAGCTACCGCGTTTAGTTTCATCACTGAATCTGCCGATTGCTACCATTCTTTTTAAGGTTTTTTGATCAGGGGCTATTATTGTTGGACTAATCACGGGGATTATTTCAACTGCCGGGCTCAAGCTTTCTCGGGTGGTTGTGGTACAGGCGCTGATAAGCGCTAAGGAAAGTCCAATAA
Organism: Psychrobium sp.; assembly: GCA_013214905.1. Taxonomy (GTDB): domain Bacteria; phylum Pseudomonadota; class Gammaproteobacteria; order Enterobacterales; family Psychrobiaceae; genus Psychrobium. The sequence goes on from JABSRV010000006.1 coordinate 2,534, forward strand.
TGGACAGTTTTTTAATCATTCTATTATCCCTCACTAAATAAAAAGAGATAATCTAACATAAATAAAAAACAAATGTGACTATATTACCCCCTAGTATTAATAACAAGCTTATGTTTTTAATGCTATTTATTATAGTCGTGATGATTTAGCTAATCGCAAGCGTCTGAAATAACGCTATTTTGAGCTGACGGCAAAGATGGGGCAGTCATAAAAATCTGACTGATATTCAATGACTTTAAAACCAAACCCTTTTTATTGAAATAATTAGTACCAAATGACCGATCGCGCACCGATGGTTAAAGCTCACGCTATCTCGCTTTTGCGATGTATGGACTCCACTCCCCCATCAGGATAGTCTGAAGTGGTCAACTATCGAGGAGAGCTACTATGTTAAAATCTAATATTATCGGCATCGATTTAGCAAAAAACGTACTTCAAATTTGTGTGATCTGTAAAGACGGTGAATGAATCAGTAACAAAGCCGTTAGTCGTCAAAAATTGAAAGAGATACTGGCTAAGTCAAATCCTGCGATCGTTGGCATTGAAGGTTGCGGTAGTAGCCATTACTGGGGCAGGCTTGCTGAACAGTTCAATCATGATGTTCGTATTATCAGTCCGAAGAAAGTAAAAGGATTTCTTCAAGGTCAAAAAACAGATGCTAATGATGCACTCGCCATAGCAAATGCAGCGATGCAAATCGGCTTAAAGTACAGCAAACCTAAAAGTGAAGAGCAACAGATCCTTCAATCGCTAGAAGCAAGCCGCGTTTATCTTTCGCGGAATATTACATCCTTGGGCAATCATATCAGGGCTATGCTTTATGAATATGGCATCGTTAGCGCCAAAGGTTATCCAGGGCTGTTAAAGGTGGTTCACGAGACCCTTGATGAACAACATCCTCTTCCTGCGAACTTGCTATCGACGTTACATCAACTGTGGGCACATTATCTGGGGCTAAAAGAGGAATTTTCCATACAAGAAAAAACTAAAAACACATTGGTACGTCAGTTAGAGCCATGCAAATCACTGATGGCATTAGAAGGTGTCGCAGAAGTTTGTGCAAGTATGCTTTATTCATCACTTGGTAATGGTAAACAGTTTAAAAACGGTAGAGAAGCATCTGCCTTTGTCGGATTAACACCAAAACAGCACAGCTCTGGCGGTAAGGTATTTATGATGGGTATTGATAAAAGAGGTGGTATTAAAGAATTAAGGGCTGCTTTATTTCAAGGGGCACTGGCAGTGGTCACTCAGTTACCTGAAGAGCCTAAAACAGTGAAACAAGTGTGGCTGATTCAATTGTTACAGCGAGTCGGGCTTAAACGAACGTGTATTGCTCTGGCGAATAAGACCGTCAGGACAGCTTGGGCAATGTTAAGACACGAAACCACTTATAAACAACAGTTATTAATTAAGACATAAGGTAAACAAAGCCTTATATAAACAACAATTATTAATAAAGGCCTAAGGTAACGAAAAATAAACGAATTTTACAGTAATGATTTAGCATAAACGGTAAGACCAACCTATTAAAACCTGTCTTTCGCGCAAGCCATAAAAGGCTGCTTTTGCGATTAGGATAATAGGTGCGAAAACATCATTGGCTAGAGAGTAGCACTCTCAATATAAAGCCGTATATACGACCGCATCTTATTCTGTTTTATGTGAAGTTATTAGTTGTAAAATACGTGGAGTCCATATACGCGAAAGCGACTTACAAACTTGCTAACACCGAAGAGCATGATGACAGTCAGACGCTCTATATTGATTGATTAGATCGGGTCATCACTCTTACACAGTTCAAATAATTGATGCCCTATATTCTTTTGCAGATCGATATTTCATCGTTGGTGGTGGTTTTCCAATGTTCTTTGTTGACCGAAATTGTCGTTAGCGGGTAATTATTATTTAATGCCTCCTTTTCTAACTGTTGCAAGTTGTCGTCGGTCAAAATGTCTAAATGGTCAAAGATCACTGAGAAATCAATGTGGGTGGTGTTATATAACAGTTGGCTGTTTTTATAAGTCCAGCTGCCCTTGGCTTGTGAATGATATTTGGCTATCGCTTCACCTCTTATAACTAAAAGTCGTTTCGTTATAAGAGGTGAAGCTCATGTCTTTACTGTTAAAACCTTCGATATAGGGGCCTGTCATATGAACGCCATCGCTAGTTTGATCAAGTTGGCAGCGCCACTTGCCATGCAATAACTTAATCTGCTCATGGTCTATAGCGTAGGCATTAGCGCTTAACAGACTCAGTAATAACAGTGCTTTGATCAAAAATCTCTCCTTAGACTATTTGATAGGGTGTAAAGCTTATGAATGAAACGCTTTCATTGCTTCAATATTAATGATACCGGAACGATTTAGCGTCACTTTAAAGCGTTGTAAATATTTTTTTTCTTTATTGCTTTGCACCAACAATAAATTAACTTGGTAGCGTCTTTCAACCCCTTGTTGGCTAATTTTTTGTCCCTCTAGGTGATATAAGCGTCCTTCACCTTTTTTTAAGAAGCGTACAAATGGCGCCAAGTTAAAGCTTATTCGCTGCTGGATCTCGTCATAACCGGGCAAAAACCGCTTGGCGATAACTTTGGTATTGCTGCGGAAATGTAATATTTGTGCCGCCATTTTATTTTGCTGGCGACGCTTATCAAACATGCTGCTAACGTCTTCAGGCAAGTCTTTGTCGTCAAGGTACTCTAGCCAAATGGTTTGCTTAGCGACAATAGTCTTGGTGGCGCTATTGCTAAACACATGCTGCCACTTAGGCAGACCATGTTGAATCTTACGCCATATAAGTTGTGTTATATCGTCTTTAAACGTTTCTCGTAGGCCATAAATCACCCCTAAAATAGCTACTAATACAATGGTCACTTCGGTGAATGTGGTGCGCGCGTTTAAGACTAACGTCATCACAAATGCCATGATAATGGCGGTGACCGTGCCGCGTACTAAGCGGCGAAGATTTTTGTTAAGGTGGCGAACATCGCGCTTAAATACCACGCCATATTCTATGAGGTGTTGCAAAAGTCGCATTTTGTTGGTGATTCGGTTGGGATCACCAATAGTAATTTGTGAGTTATATTGCTTCTCGCCACGATAATCGTTTTCACAGCGACACAAATTGAGCAAAAAATCACGTGCGTCGCTATCGTCGCTAGTTTTAGGGCCTTTAGCCAACAGTTTAAGAAATGACTGCTCAACATGCCAACTGAGATAGTTGTCGGCGTTTTCAAAGTAAGATTTTAATCTTTTGTCGCTAGGGCTATTGCGGCGTAGTTTTTTTAACAAGCTGATGCTTTGCTCGGCCACTTCAACACTTTGTAGGTAATAATTGTGTTGTTCTTTATTTTGCAGTATTTGATTAATGTCGGTATCAAGCGCCATTTTAATTTGATAACTAAATAGATTGAGGTTGACGCGATAGTCGTCTTGACCACCTTTTTTTGCACTAATAAAACGACTGCGTACCAAGGGCAAATGCAATTGGTCGGAATAATAAGCAGAGCGTGTTTTGATACTGCTATGAAAGTAACTTTGCTCTTCCAAAGTCTGCGGACCAATGCCCATTTCATTAGGCAACGAGAAATATAAGTCGATGCGCTGATGTTCTAGCGGCTGTAATTGATGACTTAGGGTAATAGACAGGTTTTCATCTTGCTTCAAGTTAGTAATTTTCAACGTGGATTGATAATCCTTTCCAACTGGTTAGAGTGTATTTAGTATGCCACTTTTCACCTCAAATAACCATCTGCCGGACTAAATATACAGCACATTTTAATCACCTATTTTTTGCTCACTTGTGCTTAATTCATTTCCCTATATGATGGAGCCTAATGGATTTTTAGCACGTGTTTTAGAGAGGTATTCATGGCCAGTTTACGCCGTATCATTTTGATTCAAACTCACTTACCTGGAGTTGTCGAGTTATTGCTCGATGGCCATACCAATATTTGCGGAACCAATGCGTCAGGCAAGACCACATTGCAACGCTTGATCCCTGTTTTCTATGGTGAGTTACCCAGCAAGGTAGTGCCAAAAACACGTAAGAAGTTTGATGATTTCTATTTACCGCAATCAAATAGCTATTTGGTGTATGAATATCAGCGCGAAGAGGGTGAAGTTTGTCAGGTGGTATTGACCCGCTCGGCCAAAGATGGCGTGCAATATCGCTTTGTTGACGCCCCTTATGATAAACAGCAATTATTGTTTCAAGACGATAAGGGTAAAGTTAATGCCTATGAATACGATCAATGGTTAACGCAGTTAAAAGCATTAGGCATTGTTAGCTCTCGTAAAATAAGCGCGACCAGTGAATATCGGGCGATTATTCAAAATGATACGTCTGGACTGCGTGGCAATACCAGCGATGGCATTAAATTACGCCAACTCGCCGCGCGTTATGCGCTGGTTGCACCTCGCCACAAAATTCGTCACATGGAAAAGTTGGTTAGTGCGGTGCATGCCAAAGAAGGCAAGATGGATACGCTACGTACCATGTTAGCGGCGATTTTTGAAGAAGACGGCTTAGTGCAGCCTACCACTCGCGTCAAAAATGCCAAGGCACGTGATTGGATCATGCAAATGCGTCAATCAATGCGTTTAGAGTCGTTGCAAGGTGAGCAACAAAATATCACTGAATTGGCCGGTACACTTGACGTTAGCGAAGCGCAACTTGCATTATTACGACCACTGTTGGTGGACGATTTACAGCGTAGCATTACTCAGCGTGCAGATATTGAAGCACAAGAAAGTCAATTAAAAAGTCAACTGAACGAGCTAAAAAGCAGCTTTGCTGCCACTCAAGATGATCTCAATGCTCAAATAAGTCAGGCCGACGCGCAGTTAAAAACCTGTGATTCGCAGTTAGAGCATTTGCAAAGTCAGTTTGATGAGTATCAAGACAAGGACATGGAACAATTAGCGAGTGACTCACAATCACTGCCATTGTGGACGGAAGAGCTTACCCAGAAACAGCAGCACTACCGCATTTTGTTAGAGCAATATGGCGATTTAGAGCAACAGCTTAATCAACAAAAATTAAGTCTTAATGAGTCATTAGATCGTTTAGGGCAAAAAAATCGCAAACAAATTCGTGAGATTGAGCAACAACGCGAAACAGTGCGCGGCGATCAAAGCGATAAGAAAGATCACCTAACCGAGCAATACCAAAGCCGCCGCACGCAGCTTACCACTGATTTTGACGAGCAATTAAACCACCACCGCCATCAGTTAATCGAGCTGCAAGCACAAATTAACAATATGGGGCCAAGCGCCCAAGAGCAAGAAGATCTACAGCTTAGTGATAAACGCCTTGAATTAGCGCAAGATCATTGGCGCAGCGCGAGTGAGAAACAGCAACGTTATAATACGGAGCATCAGCAATCACGCCAACAGCAAGATAAAGCGCAGACAGCCCTAGAGCATGCCCGCACCGACTTGCATCAAGTCGAGAAAAAATTACGTCTGCTTGATCTGCAAATGAATCCAGAGCAGGGCAGTTTTCGTCATTTCCTACGTGGTGAATTGCCAGGTTGGGAAAATACAGTCGGCAAGGTGATCAACCAAGAATTATTGGATCGCAGTGATTTAGCGCCGCAATTAAGTCAGACCGCGTCAACAAGCAACAGTGATGTATTTGGCATTAAGTTGGCGTTGGCGGAAATAGCCTCACCAAGTTATGCGCAAGACGAAATCGCCTTGCAAATAGAAAAAGAGCGTTTAGAAAATCGTTTTAGCAGTGCCAAGCAAACCCAAGCGCAATGTGAAGAAGCATTAACGCTGGCGCATGACAATACTAAGCAGAAGTTGGAATTACTGCAACAAGCCAAGCGCAAGTTAGACGAAGCCGACAATGAATTGTCCTTTGCCAAAGAGTCGAAACAGCGATTATTGAGCAATCATCAACAAGCCCTCAGTGAACGCCGCACCGTCGCGCAAGGTGGACTTAGCACCGCGCAAAAGCAAGTGCAGGAACTTGAGCAGCAAAAGAAAAAAAATCTACATGAATTATCAGATGATTATCACCAGCAAATGTTGGAGTTTAAAGCCGACTGGCAGCAAGAAATTGATTTACTTAATCAGCAAATTAATGAACTGGAAAGTCAGATTGATCAAAAACGTCAAAGCAATAAAGAACAAATTAAACAACTTGAAGATGCGTTTAATCTTGAGCTAGCCAATAAGGATATTGATCCCAATACCCTAAAAGATCTGCAACAGGGTATTGATCGTTTACAGCGCGATATCGATCAAGTGCGCGCTCGCCAAGAGGAGTTACGAGAATATCGCAGCTTTATGAAAGTTGACTGGCAGCGTAATCGTCCTAAATATCTTGAGCAGGAAACAGAGCTTAAAGCCTTGTTGCAACGATTAAATAGTAAGTTAAGCCAACATCAAACGGCGTACAAAGAGCAGCAACTTAACTTAGATCAACAGATCACTAATTGTAAAAATCAATTGCAGCAATTTAGAAAACTTATTGATGCCTTGCAGCCGCTGGTGGGTAAGCTGCAAGAGCTATATTTCCGCAACGATTTGCCACTCATTAATGAACAGAACATTGGCGATCAAGCAGAGCGATTAAGCCGTGCTAGCAGTGCATTGGAAGCACGCAGTAAACAGGCGCGTGAATTAAAAGACAAACTCAATAGCTTTGAGTCGTTGTTAATGAGTGACGCACAAAAACAATTTTTAGATTTATTGCAAAGTGAGTTATCACGCTTAGATGAGAATGCCGATCCTCGAGACAAGTTACCTATTTTTAAAGATTTATTGCAGATATTGGCGGATCAACAACGCCAAATACTTGAGCAGGGTGAAACCATTGGCGGTGATTTACACAAGTTCTTTACCGTATTTAGTGACGTTAATCGCCGCATTTCGGGTCAAGGAAAACGCTTAACCGCGGCGGTCGCCGACGACTTAGTGCTTGATGGCATTAACCGTTCTGAAGTGAAAATAATTTCTACAGTTGACGAACTCAATTTCTGGGGGCCATTAAAAGGTTTTGCTGATTTATAAATGCAGTGGCGTGAATCTGGCAAAGACTTACCGAGCAATGATTACATTAACGCGCTGTCTGACGTGGTTGACTTGCTGCGCAGCGATTCGAGTTATTCTATTGAGTCGTTATTACGTATTGAGCTGCACCTTAATGAAGGCGGCAGCGATTTAGTGATCAAAAACGATCGTCAGTTGCTTGAATCATCAAGCCATGGCATGTCCTATTTGATTTTGTGCAAGTTTTTACTCGCCTTTACCCGTTTGTTACGTGGCGAAGCCAAACTTAACGTGCATTGGCCGATAGATGAAATTGGCACATTGGCTTATCATAACGTGGAAAAATTATTTAAGGCCTGTGATAAAAATGACATTAGCATTGTTGGAGCATTCCCTAATCCTGAGTCGGACGTGCTGACTCTGTTTAAGCATCGTTATTTAATTGATAAAGAAAAGAAACGTCTGCAACGCATAGAGCCAAAGATTAGCCGTATCGCATTGAAAATAGCGCAGCAACAAAAAATGGAGGTTAGCTAAATGATCGAACATGGCCCTTTATTAGAGCAGTTATTGGCGGGCGCTAGCATTTGTCAGATTAGTGACGAAGAAGCATTTCGCCGTCTGCAAGACGAAGTGACCCGCGAAGAGCTCAATCACTTTTTACGACCACTCAATCGCCGCTTAGCACAGAGCCAAGATGGCAGTGTATTCTTTTTGGCTTATCAAGAGCTTAATAGCCAGTCACGTGAGCATTTAAGCCGTGAATTTAAGCTGACCATTCAGTCCTTATTACCGTTATTAGAATGGATGCAATTGGTGCAAGAGTGCTTAGGTCGGGATGGCGCCATTACCGCTGGCGATACCATTAAGTTGCAAGAATTTTCCTTGAAAACCGAAGATAATCAGTCTTTGCGTCAGCGTTTCAATCAACTGGCCAGTGATCGTTTCTTTAAGTCGAGCAGTGATAATTTAGACGTGCAAATTAAGCAAGTCTTTAAACGCCTCAAAGAGTCTGGTTATTTACATCAGCCGCACAAAGAGCGCCAGTTCTATGTCGTGACCGGTAAAATTGAGCAACTGATTGAGTTGGTGCGTTTTATTAAAGACGAAGAAAGCCTGCCGCTTGATGAGATGCCGCAACAAGAGTCAATGTTCTAATGGCCGGTACAAGAAAGACCTTTAAGGACAAAAATCAAAGTCCACAAAGTCGCTTGCATGCGTTAGGCGTGGCCCGTTTAACCTTAATAGGTAAACATAGCGAACAGTTAATGCAGGCGTATATCGGCGGCCATTTTGACGAAACAAGTCTTAGTGACGTCATTATTGACAAGTTGGTTAAGGCGCGCGTATTACATCGCCCCGATGAAGAGCAGCCGTTGTGTTTGCGCCCCGACGTTAACGCGCTGATTGCTAGTTTGACCGAAGACGAGCGTAAACGACAAATTAACGCCGACGTTGCAGGGCAACTTGAGCAAATTCGCACCCGAGTTAAGCATTTTACCGACGCACAATATCGTGGTGATTACGCGGCAAGTGAACATCATTTTCAGTTATTAGCTGAAAAAGTGCATGACATGACCGGCCAGTTTAGTGACGCCATTGCCAGTTTATGGAATAGATTAAACTCTGACTTTGGTTTTGTTAGTAACCTAGGCGATAAGATCCGTGAAAACGAATTGGCGCAAAAACAGCTGCGCCGGTTATTGGATGGTTTTCAATTAATCGACTTTAACGAGTTGATTGAGCTGGCGCAAAGCAGTGGCCCATTGCGAAAGCTGTTGGTGAGTCAACTGCAAGTGACAATTTCAGATCATGCAAGCTCATTGCTCGAAGTGCAAAAGCGCTTGGTTGAGTTGATGGCAAGGTTTAGAGAGCAGCAAGAGCGTGCGCAACTGATTAATAACATGGCGTCGTTTTTAAAGCAGCATCCTAATTTTCAAGTGGGTGATTACCCAAATCGTTCAAGCGTGCTTGAAATCATCAACCATGCCGCGCCAATTATCGCTAATGCCGCGCCTGCGCTTGATCGCATTGCGGATCAACAGATATTGGCTGACATTGTGCGCGCCATTGACGTTAAAACTCATGATAGTGTGGTGGTATTAGAACAAGGCAATGAATTTGATGTTGACGAAATGCTGGCGATTGAAGCACGTCATTTACAGCTAAAAGAAGACGTAGAGAACTTCTTTATTAGCGTGCTTGGCAGTGATTGTCAGTTAAGCGCCGTCGACTACTTGGCAGAACAACAACTGACATGGGATGGTGAGTTATGGTTGTTCCAAGTGATTGCCGAATATGAAGGCATGGTGAAATCGTTGCAACAAAGCTTTGATTTGGAGAAGGACATGGCTCCTGAGAATCTATTCAATCAGGTTGATATTATTGTTGATGTGCAATTATCCGAAAGCCAGTTGGCACGAGTGAATGGCTAATGAAAAGCTTTAGCGCACGGATGCGCAAAGAGCTTCATCGCTTACAAAGCCGCTCGGTAATGAACAGTGAATTCACTTGCAAGCTTAGTCCTTGGTTACGCCAATGTATAACATGGTGCGATGAACAGAATATAGCATTAGGTAGAAGCCTTGGTCATGATAAATACATTGTTAGCCGAGCTTCGATAGAATCTATTGATAGATGGCTGAAGCTTAACGATCAAGGATCGTTATGTGATGACTATAGTAAGCAAGATCGCACGCAAACCGCGAAATCGGCATTTGACGACAAACTTAGCGGCATAAAGCCCAAAGATCATTTACTGCTTGTCGCTCTAACCAATAGCGAGTTAATACAGCCACTCGCCAATGCCTTTCATCAACATCACCTTCCAGCTCAAATCAATTTCGAAATATCGGTGTTCGACATCGATTTAGCGCCTTATCAGCAATTAATTATTATTGAAAATAGAGACAGTTTTAACGACTGGTCAACGTTTGCTGCACAAGTTCAGGTTAAATATTTCCTGTTACAGCATGCCTTGGTGATATATCGTGGTAATGAGCGTGGTGAATCAAAAGCCTGCAAACGGCTGATTGCGCGGTGGTCTAATGAAAAAACAACACACTCGATTATTGGCTTTGGGGATTATGATTGGGCGGGACTACATATAGCTATTAGCAGTGGTTATGGTCAATTATTGCTGCCCGCGCAAAGCGACATTATCAAACTACGTCATGAGCTAGTCAGTGACGACAGTGAACCTTATCGACAACGTGACTTAATGGCTAAATGTCCTCAGCAATGGCAAACATTGTTAAGCCTGCTTAATGACAGCCAGCAAGGGATATTGCAGCAACGTATGGTTGGAATATCATTGCATTTACACTAAAACTGTTAACTAACAAATTATAATTTGTCAGTATCGTTGACAAATTATAATTTGCCAACGATACTGATGTTATACGCTTTGTTTGGGAGTTGATGATGAAAATAGTTGTTGGTCAAGTTGTAAGAGGTAGCGATTTCTGGGCGAGAGATGATGAAATCGAAGATATTTGGGACGCTATAGAAAGTGGCTGTCACCTTATTCTGACTGCACCTCGTCGTGTGGGCAAGACATCTATCATGCATAAGATACTTGACGAACCTAAACCTAATTACATCCCCATTTATGTGGATACAGAGTCTGCTGATACTGAAAATGAATTTTGGCAAAAACTATTCCACGCATTGCTAGATGAAGATTTTGTTAAGTCACTTAAAACATCAGCCAAACTTTTTATTAATCAACTATCCAAGATAAGAATTAGTAAAATATCGACCAGTGGTGTTGAGTTTTCTGATGGTGATACTTTAGATTATAAACAGGCTTTTAAAAAGCTAATTAAAGATCTAGATAGCGATCAAAAACTTATTATTATGATTGATGAATTTGCGCAAACTATTGAAAATATAATTAATTATGAAACGCCTAAAAACGCAATTAGTCTATTGAAGTCCCATCGTGAATTAAGGCAAGATACTAACTTTTCAGACAAAGTTACTATTATTTATGCCGGCTCAATTGGTCTTGAAAGCGTGGTGGCAAAAATACACTCTAGTAAACATATCAACGATTTAAATCGCATAAAAATATCCCCACTATCAAAAAACGAAGCCGCACAATTTGTAGCGCAGCTTTTTAGTGGTGCGAATGTTGTTGCTACTACCAATGATATTGATTATCTACTAGAAAAAATAGAATGGTTAATACCATTTTATATTCAATTGATTACTCAAGAGATTAAAAAGCTCTACAGAAAGTCATCAATGGTTGATCTCATGCTGATCGATCAAGCGATTAATAACGCGCTCGACAATAGGAACCATTTTGAAAGTTGGTTTAGCAAATTAAAAACAGGACTTGATAAGCAGGATTATTTATTTGCAAAAGGCATTCTAAATCAAATGTCTGAACAATATTCTCTAGATTCACTAACCATTTTTGATATAGCTACCAAGCATAAGCTCGAAGCTGATGACGCGAAAGAAGTGCTTAGATCGCTTATTTATGACGGTTACATTAATAATAACGACAGCGTTAAAGAATATCGTTTTAACTCTCCAATCTTAAGAATGTGGTGGAACAAAAATGTCGCTAACTAACTATTCGCGTTATAAATATACGCCTGATGAAATGAGCGAAGGAGAGTTTTTATCAAAGTTTGTCGTTAGGAATAATGAATTTGAAGAAATATTTGAAGACATTACCCAAGCGAACTACAGCGTACCAACGCAGCATTATATTATTATTGGCCAGCGAGGGCAGGGAAAAACGACATTGTTACGCAAAATAATGTTAGAGGTTCAGTCTGACACTCAATTGTCGGCATTTATATTGCCGATAAAGTTTGCAGAAGAGCAATATCAAATACGTTCGTTAAGTCGTTTGTGGGAAGAAGTGGCTGACTATCTGCAAAGTTATTATCCAAGTGATTTCCCCGATGTTTTAGATAACATGGAATTGCATTTTGACGACGATGATTATGAACTGAAATGTTTTTCATATTTAGAAAAAGCGGTTAATGCAAAAAAAAAGAAGCTCGTGTTATTAATCGACAACATTGATGAACTTTTAGGGAAATTGAAGATTAAGGAGCAGCGTCAGTTTCGAGAAATATTACTAAGCTCTGCGATGTTCAGAATCATTGGTGGTTCAACGAAAATGTTAGAGCAGCATTTCGATTACGGTAAACCTTTTTATGAATTCTTCAAAATAGTAAAAATTGTTGGCTTAGACAAAGATGAAAGTTTACTTTTTTTACGAACCATTGCTAATGAACAACAAAGAGACAAAATAGAAAAAATCATTGAGCATTCACCAGAGCGAATAGAAACCCTGAGACGATTAACGGGTGGAGTGCCAAGAACCTTAGTCATGTTATTTGATATTTTTATTGAAGAGAGTGATAACGCGTTTGAAGATCTGCTTAAAGTATTAGCTGACGCCACGCCGCTTTATAAGCATCGAATGGATGATTTACCTGATATGTTGCAAGATATTACCCATCATATCGCGATGAACTGGGATGGCATGTTAACCAAAGATATTGCGAAAAAAACGCGTCTTGAAAGTAAAGTCGTCTCGGCGCAGTTGAAGCAACTGGAGCAGAAGTACGGCATTATTGAGTCGGTGTCTATTGGTAAGAATAAAATTTATAAGATTGAAGAACGATTTTTTAATATTTGGTATTTAATGCGTTATGGACGAAAGAATCAGCGCCAAAAAGTAGAATGGTTAGTACGTTTTCTAGTGTCGTGGTGCTCTCCTGCCGAACTTGAGTCACGAGCGAGTCGTTTAATCGACGCGGTGAAAGAAAATAAGCTTCAAGAATCCTACGCCTATAATATGTGTGAAGCATTAAGTTATACAGGGTTAGAGGTCACAACCGAACATGAAATGAAAACGCAGGTTAAAAGCTATTTAATTAGCAAAGATTCGAACTTAGTGAGGGAGGTCTCGCCGTCTGATTTCGATATATTGAAACAAGCGATAGAGCTGTCTCAAAATAAAGATAATCCAGGCGCTATTTCTTTATTACTTGATTCGACAAAAAGCAGCAATGAAATCCATTATCTTTTAGCACTTCTATACGCAATAACAGGGCAACTCGAGCAAGCTAAAATGTTTTATTTAGAAGCAATTAAAAGTGGCAACAATGAAGCCCTATATGATCTTGGATTATTATATGAAGATGAAAAAAGCTATGACAAAGCACAAGAATACTATTTAAGAGCAATAGATAGCGGCAATCAAGAAGCGGTTCATTCTATAGGTCGGTTGTTTTTTAAACAGGCGGCGCAATCGGAAACAGCACTTTTATTGACAACAAAAGCTTATGAGAAAGCTAAAACTTATCACAATACACACAGTTTGGCGGTTATCTCATTGTGGCTGGAAGACTTCACGGTTAGCTATGATAAATTTATCGAATGGCTTGAATATGATGAGCTAGATTATTCAACTAATGATATTCCCGATTACCTGTGTTTATTGATGGCTAAAAAACAATATTATAAAGCGAAAGAGTTTTTTGAGTTGGCAGAGCATGATTTTAAAAATAGATACAAACCTCTTTGGTACGCTTTAATGAGTTTGATGCAAGATGATTTTCCACATGAAATTAAAAAAATGGGCAGTGAGTTAATCGAAAGTGTTGATGAGGTTTTACAAAAAATTACACAGCTAAATGTTAAATATTCGCTAGATTAATGGTTGTCGTATATAGGGGCTTTATAGCAGCCCCTAATAAACCAACCAGAAAACTTACATTAACAACTAATTAATTAGTTGTTTTAAATCATGGCAAGACCAAAATCAGAAAACCTCACCGATACAGAGCAATCAATCATGAAGATTTTATGGCGTGATGGCGAATGTTCGGTCAAGGCAATTACCGCGGTATTAAGCGAAGTAAAAATCACCGCTTACACGTCGGTGCAAACCATGTGCAAAATTATGGCGGAGAAAGGCTACGTTGAGTTTCGAAAAGACGGCAGAGCGTTTTTATATAGCGCCGTATTAAGCGAAACTGACGCGCAGCAAAGTGCGCTTAAGACCCTGCTCAATCGATTTTTCGGTGGTTCATCGCAATTGCTAACGCAACATTTAATGACGCAAAGTGATATTGATATGGATGCGCTGCAAGAGCTGCAAGACAAACTTGATCGTAAAAGCAAAGACGATAAATAGCACATGATGATTGTCGAACTAACCCTGAACATGACTTTTATTATTCACCATTTAGCCCTTGGTGTATTAATTGGTGGCTCGGTATGGCTGGTCTTTATGTTACCGCTGAACATATCGGCCGAGTCAAAATCACGGATGTGGTTGGTCAGTTATTTGCTCATTACGCTATTGCCATTTATTGTTTTTTTCGCGCCGTCGCCGCCACAATACCAAGCCACGGCAACGGCCCCGATCATTGAGCAAGCAGACAAGTCTTTATTGTCGGTGCAAGTCGTACCCAATGCACTAAGTCGTGATGGTCAAGCAAAACCATCATTTTGGCATGTACCGCAAGACATCGTTTATAACTTCTCGTCGTTATTGCTCACACTGCTAGCGCTATGGATGCTGGGAATTGTTTGGCGTTTTATCTCTTGGGCACGAAAAATAGTCAACAGTCATTTATTAGCTAAATCATTGCGAAAAGTCGTGTCCATTAAGCTTAGCCATAATCAGCAAACCGTAGATATTTGGTTATCAACCAAAAATTCATCGCCAATGGTGATAGGCATTGTGCAGTCAAAAATAGTATTGCCGCAGCCGCTTTATGACACATTATCTAATGCGCAATTACAGCATATTATATTGCACGAAATGGCGCATATAGATCGCAAAGATTTGGTGCTTGGCGCCATACAAGAGCTTATCGCTATTACGTTTTGGTGGAGCCCTATTCTGCGCCCACTCAATAAACACCTATCACTCACCAGAGAGCTGGCCTGTGATATACGGGCGGCGAGGCAAAGCCGCGACAACTTAGGCTATGCGCAAACCCTAATTGATTGCGCAAAGTTAATGTTTAACAGCCAAAAAAACGTATTGGCGATGGGACTATTTAGTAAGAAAAAAGATCTCACGGTGCGCATCAATGAAATTATTGGCCTTGAGAAATCAGCGATATTCTCGTCGATACCCTCCTTAATAAGCTGCGCCTTGTTAGTGTTTTCCAGCGTTAGCTTCGCTAGTTCGTTTGCACCAAAAATTGATATACCCAGTATTAAATTGGCCTCAAATTTGTTTTTACGTCAATCGGTGCTGGATTCAGAACGGTTAATTAAAGCTGTATACAATAACCAATTTGAGATCATAGAGCAGATGATCAACCAAGGTATGAATATTGATGTCGCAGTGATTGGTGACGGCACCGCGCTGATTATGGCTGTGCGAGCTGGCAATATGGAGATGGTTGATAAGTTAATCGCTATGGGAGCCAATGTTAATCAGCCGTCGATGGGTGATGGTAATCCATTAATTTTGGCGGCTAAAAAAGGTCGTTTGAACATGGTTAAGCAGTTGCTTAAAGAAGGGGCTGACATTGATGATCAAGTAGCTGGTGATGAAACTGCGTTAATCAATGCGAGCGAGCGTGGCAAGTTGGCGGTGGTTAAATATTTGGTCGCCCAAGGCGCTGACGTTAACTTAACTATTGCGGTTAATACTCAGCAAGGTGTTGAAATGCGTTCTCCACTGAGTCGCGCATCAACAACAGCCGTTAAAGATTTTTTGATTAGCCAAGGCGCTAGTTTATAGCGCTGATAGTAACTTATATGTCTCCGCATTTTAACGTGGGCATCAATCGTGATTGATGCCTACGTTTGTTTAATCAATCATTGCTTAAATTACCAAGTAGACGATAATGGGTCATTAGATTTTTGACAGTGATGTTCCATGGCGCAGCAACCATTCAAACCCCGAAAAAGTAAATTCCCAACTACCGATGCTCAACTTGAAGCGTTAAAGGTTCCACCACATTCATTAGAAGCCGAACAATCGGTTTTAGGTGGCCTGATGCTTGATAATGAGGCGTGGGATAAAGTCTCCGAGTTGGTGGTTGCCGACGATTTTTATCGTAAAGATCATCGGATCATTTTCCGCTTTATGCAGGAACTTATCGAACACGGCAATCCTATCGATTTAGTGACCTTGTCTGAAGCGCTCGATCGTGAAAACGAGTTAGATGGTGTTGGTGGTTTTGCCTACATTGGTGAAATGGCTAAAAACACGCCAAGTGCGGCGAACATTGGTGCCTATGCGACGATTGTTCGTGAACGCGCAGTGGTTCGTGACATGATTTGTGTGGCCAATGAAATTGCCGAAGCTGGTTTTGAACCCGAAGGGCGTGATAGCGCACAATTGCTCGACTTTGCCGAAAGTAAAGTATTTAAAATTGCCGAAAAGCGCACCAATGCCTCGGAAGGACCGCAAGATATTAAGCATATTTTGGCCTCTACGGTGGACAAAATTGAAGAGCTTTATAATAATCCGCACGATGGGGTCACTGGCATATCCAGTGGTTATGAAGACTTAGATAAAATGACCGCTGGTTTTCAAGATTCAGACTTAATTATCATTGCGGCACGTCCATCGATGGGTAAAACCACCTTTGCGATGAATATTGCCGAGCATGCAGCAATGAACGAAGATAAACCCGTCATTATTTTTTCCCTAGAGATGCCCGCTGAATCGATCATGATGAGAATGCTGGCCTCACTGGGGCGTGTAGATCAAACCAAAATACGTACTGGTCAATTAGAAGATGACGATTGGGCGCGCGTTTCATCAACCATGGGCTTGTTGTTAGAGCAAGGAAAAATGTACATTGATGACTCGTCGGGTTTAACCCCTACCGAAGTGCGTTCTCGCTCACGACGCATTGCTCGTGAGCATGATGGTGTATCAATGATCATGATTGATTACCTGCAATTGATGCAAGTACCCGGATTATCTGAAAACCGTACCCAAGAGATTTCTGAAATATCTCGCTCATTAAAAGCTTTAGCCAAAGAGTTAAAATGCCCAGTTATTGCGTTGTCTCAGCTAAACCGTAGTTTGGAGCAACGTGCCGATAAACGACCAATTAACTCCGATTTACGTGAATCGGGCGCGATTGAGCAAGATGCCGATTTAATCATGTTTATTTACCGTGATGAGGTCTATAACGATGAAAGTCCCGATAAAGGCAGCGCTGAAATCATCATTGGTAAGCAACGTAATGGTCCGATTGGTAAGTGTCGTTTAACCTTCCAAGGTCAATTCTCTCGCTTTGATAATTATGCAGGGCCTGCATATGACGACGCATATTAGCCTGTTTAGAGATCGAAAATGAGCGCAGTTAACGCCGTTATTAGTCGTAGTGCCGTGGTACATAATTACCAGCGGATAAAGTCGTTGGCACCCAACAGCAAAGTATTATCGGTATTAAAAGCCAATGCATATGGTCATGGTTTGCTGGAAATGGCCAATATTCTTTCGGACAGCGACGCCATTGGTGTTGCTCGTTTAGAAGAAGCATTAGAGTTACGCGCTGGTGGTATCGTAAGGCCAATCTTATTGTTGGAAGGCTTTTTTAAGTCCAGTGATATAGAAATTTTAATCACCAATAACCTGCAAACAGTGGTGCACAGTCTTGAGCAAATAACCATGTTAGAGCGCTTAGACTTGAGCGCTGAATTACAAGGTTTTAGCGCGCTTAAAGTGTGGCTAAAAGTTGATACCGGCATGAACCGTTTAGGTATTAGCGTTGATGATTTCTTGCAAGCCACCCAGCGTTTAAAAAATATTGATTATGTCGCTAAACCATTAAAATTCATGACCCACTTTGCTTGTGCCGATGATCTTGAAAATGACTTTACCGCGCAACAAGCCGAGCAGTTTTATCAGTTGGTTGATGGCCAAGTGGGTGAATTAAGCCTCGCTAATTCCGCTGGTATTATCGCGTGGCCGCAAACCCACGCCGATTGGATCCGGCCTGGACTGCTGCTTTACGGCTGCTCACCGATTGAAAATAGAATTGGCAAGGACGAAGGCTTTATTGCGGCGATGACCTTAACCAGTAGTGTTATTGCGATTAAATCAATCAAAGCCGGTGACAAAGTAGGTTACAGCTCGGCATGGACAACCAAACACGATACCCAGCTTGCCGTTGTTGCTATTGGTTATGGTGATGGTTACCCAAGACATGCCAAAGACGGCACGCCGGTGTTAATTAACGGTGTACGTTATCCTATTGTTGGACGAGTATCGATGGACATGGTCACTGTAGATTTAGGGAGCAATCATCAGGTGCAATGTGGTGATAACGTCACCCTGTGGGGACCTGACTTACCGGTAGAAGAAATTGCCAAATTTGCCGATACTATTTGCTATGAACTTATCTTGCAGCTGACTTCTCGGGTTAACATTCGCTTTGAAGATTAGCGTTTAAATTATTATCAATCTTGCGGTAGCAATATACCGTGATATTATCGATTTAGTATCACGTTATGTTGATGATTTAAAATATAAACACAATATAAATAACAATGAAATTTAAATGGCAATAAGCGGTCTTATTGTTAGACTAAAATGATAAAATTTTTTGAGAGTGAAATATGAAATTACTAAAGATGTTAATAACATCAGGCGCTATCGCCACATTATCGTTTAATTCCTTGGCGCTTAGCGGTCAAAGCAATGATAAACATAACGAATTACGAGCAACATTAAGCAGTAAACTGGGCATGCAAGTAAGCGACATTAAACCTGCTGCGATTGAAGGTCTATTTGAAATAATGACCGCCCGTGGTCTTTTTTACAGTTCAAGCGATGGTCGTTATCTTATTCGTGGTCACATTTTTGATACCGATAATAAATTTGCTAATTTGACTGAACAGTCGATGGCGAAAATGCGTAGCCGTAAACTGGAATCATTTACCGAATCGATGATTAGCTATAAAGCGAAGGATGAAAAACACACAATCACCGTGTTTACAGATGTTGATTGTGGTTATTGCCGTAAGTTGCATTCCGAAATGCAGCAATACAATGATCTAGGCATTACCGTTAATTATCTGGCGTTTCCACGTGGTGGTGAACGTTCTCCTGCGTGGACAGCCATGCAATCTTTGTGGTGCAGCGCCGATCAACATAAAGCGATGGACGAGCTAAAAGCGGGCGTTAAAATCACTTCAGCGACTTGCCCTAACCGAGTACCAGATCATTATCAATTAGGTATTGAATTTGGCGTGACCGGCACACCGGCGATTATCTTAGAAGATGGCACCATGATCCCAGGATATCAAGACGCTGCACGTTTGCTTGAGGTATTAAAGCAGAAAAGCTAATAGTAATAGAAATTACAGTAAATAACTGCACACTTGTACTGGTTAAAACTAACGATAACGGCGTTGCTTTCAATCCCAATAGCTAGCTATTGCTCA
The DNA here is from genome assembly GCA_013214905.1 of Psychrobium sp. Classification (GTDB taxonomy): domain Bacteria; phylum Pseudomonadota; class Gammaproteobacteria; order Enterobacterales; family Psychrobiaceae; genus Psychrobium. The sequence continues at coordinate 21,946 of JABSRV010000006.1, forward strand.
ATCAAGCGCCTTGTTCTCGTTTATTTTACCTTCGCACAACAAGATCACTTACTTAATGCAATTGGTATAAATTGTAAACTAAAAAGCCAGCGAATGAAGTGACCTTCATTCGCTGGCTTTTTTGTATTTGGAACAAACTAACACTTATACAGTTGTATTAAATTTGCACTACGGCAAAGAGTAGCGATGTTCTAGCCTGAAATTAACAGGCTATTACGTTGATCGCTAAGCCACCTTGTGAGGTTTCTTTGTACTTGCTCATCATGTCGAGCCCTGTTTGGTGCATAGTGGCAATCACTTCATCAAGATGAACCACATGATCACCGTCAAACTGCAATGCTAACTTACACGCGTTAATCGCCTTGATAGCGCCCATGGTATTGCGCTCAATGCAGGGTACTTGCACCAAACCATCGATAGGATCACAGGTTAAACCAAGATTATGCTCCATGCCAATTTCAGCTGCATTTTCAATTTGCGCTGGTGTGCCGCCCATTGCGGCGGCAAGTCCAGCGGCTGCAATAGAACACGCTACGCCAATCTCACCCTGACAACCGACTTCGGCGGCAGAAATTGATGCGTTACGATGATAAAGCAAGCCGATAGCGGCAGCGGTACTTAGGTATACCTCAATGGCTTTTTTGTCATCGGTGCTGCGACATTTCAGAAACCAAGCTAAGACAGCTGGCAATACACCAGCTGCGCCATTGGTCGGCGCGGTAACAACGCGGCCGCCAGCGGCGTTTTCTTCATTGACTGCCATCGCAAACAGGTTAATCCAATCTAGAGTATCAACGTGCTCTGGTGGCAGAGATTTTATGCGCTTATTCATGTCGTAGGCACGACGTTTCAATTTAATGCTGCCTGGTAAAACACCTTGCTGTTTAATGCCCCGTTCAATACAGGCGGACATGACTTGCCATAGGTGGTCAATTTTTTCGCTGATATTTTCGGTGCCTAACGCTTTTTCATTGGCGAACATGATTTCGCTGATGCTTAGATCATGCTGCTCGCATAAGGCTAGCAGTTCACGGGCGCTAACATAGGCATAAGGCAGCTCAATGGCGCTGTCATGAGATAAATCAAATTCATCTTCAGCAACAACAAAACCACCACCAATAGAAAAGTAGCTTTTGCTGAACAACAATTCTTGTTGCTCGTCATACGCATGAATAGTCATGCCATTAGGGTGTTGTGGCAAAGAATCATAAAAGTTAAAGACAAGGTCATTTTTAGCGTCAAATTTAATCCAATACTTACCATCAAGCGCTAACTCACCGCTCTTTGAGACTAGATTAAGGTATTGTTCAATATTTTCGGCTTCAATAGTGCTTGGTGTTTCCCCCATCAAACCTAAAATACAAGCATTGTCTGTCGCGTGGCCTTTGCCGGTTAAAGCTAGAGAACCATAAAGGTCAACTTTAATACGGCTAACCTTGGTCATTACATCTTGCTGGCTTAGGTCGCTCAAAAAACGATTTGCAGCAATCATAGGTCCTACCGTATGCGAGCTTGACGGGCCAATACCCACTTTGAATAAATCAAAAATACTATGTGCCATTACTCAGACCTCTATTATGTTTGCATGGGGTTTGTGGACAGAATTAAGGATATTAATACGCCGACAAATTTCGCTAAAGATAACAGTGTTTAGTTTCCTTATCAATACATAAGTTTCTTATTGGAAATTAATACGGACGTTTGAGTTTTTATGTCATATATAGGGATTTTGTTATTCAGTCTACTTTTGCAGCCGAAATACACGCTAATTTCAATGAAATATTGTGACATTAATTTAAATGGTTTGTGAATAAGTAAGGTAGTCACCTTTATTATTTAATCTTTTTTCAGGGTTAAACCCACCGAAGTCTATGTAATCAACCGATTTAATGCCGCTGTAAGGCGTTGATTAAATACATTTGAATAAATAATACTTGAATTGTTACGCGTAAATGACTAGTTTGTTTCCAATTGGAAATTTATATTTAACAATTAACACTATAAATGTGACGCAGAAGTTAATAGAATATAACGATTACAATTTGGCTCTTTTAAGCTAATCCGTGATTTTAATTTGATGGTTCCAATGGCTTATCTCGCCAGTAATTAAAATAAATACAATAATGAACGAGGTTTTTATGGAAATATTTAATAGTATGATCGAATCTGTTAGTGGCGTGATCGGCGTTATTAATGGTTATGTATGGGGCGTGCCGATGTTGGCACTAATCCTTGGTGTGGGTCTATATTTGACCGTTGGTTTAAAGTTTATGCCTATTTTGAAATTAGGTAAGGGCTTTAGATTATTATGGAGTGGACGCATTCCAGACAAAGATAAGAACGTTAAAGGAGAAATTAGTCCTTTTAACGCACTAATGACTTCATTATCAGCGACAATCGGTACTGGTAATATTGCGGGTGTAGCAACCGCTATTTTCCTTGGTGGTCCGGGTGCATTATTTTGGATGTGGTGTACGGCATTAGTCGGTATGGCGACTAAGTTTGCTGAAGCCGTATTGGCGGTTCGTTACCGTGAAGTGGATGCCAATGGCAATCACAGTGGTGGCCCAATGTACTACATTAAAAATGGCTTATCGAGCAAGTGGGCTTGGCTTGGTACTGCCTTTGCATTCTTTGGTTCAATTGCTGGTTTCGGTATTGGTAATACGGTACAGGCCAATTCAGTAGCCAACGTAATCGAATCAAATTTTGGTGTAGAGCCAATTATCACCGGTCTTGTGATGATGGTGTTGGTTGGTCTTGTATTAATGGGCGGCGTTAAACGCATTGGTAACGTAGCAGGAAAGTTAGTGCCATTGATGGCAGCATTCTACATCGCTATGGGAGTCGTGGTATTGGTTATTCACGCTGCTGAAATTCCAGCTGCATTTGCATTAATCATTGAAAGTGCTTTTAACCCTGTCGCTGCACAAGGTGGTTTCGCTGGTGCTGCGGTATGGATGGCTATTCGTTTCGGTGTGGCACGTGGTGTGTTCTCGAACGAAGCCGGTCTAGGTAGTGCACCAATTGCTCACGCTGCTGCGCAAACAAATAATCCAGTTGCTCAAGGTTTAGTAGCGATGCTAGGTACGTTTATCGATACCTTAATTGTTTGTTCAATCACTGGTTTGGCTATTATTGTGACGGGTGAGTGGACTGGCGGTGAGACTGGTGCTGGATTGACCTCTGCCGCTTTTTCGACAATTCCATACGGTAATTACATTGTAGCTGTTTCGTTATCTGTATTCGCCTTTACCACTATTTTGGGTTGGAGTTTTTACGGCGAAAAATGTGTGCAATATCTATTTGGTATCAAAGCAATTATTCCGTTCCGCGTATTATGGATCCTTGTGGTGCCAGTGGGCGCAGCGGGTTCATTAGAATTCATCTGGTTATTAGCAGATACCATGAATGCCTTGATGGCTATTCCAAACTTAATCGCACTAGGCTTATTAAGCCCAGTAGTATTCAAGTTAACCAAGGAATATTTTGCCAGTGACGGTGCGGCTCCGGCCTGTATGACAGAAGAAAAGAAAGATTAGTTTCTAACTAACTCTTTTTAAAAAAAGCCGCTTTGTTAAGCGGCTTTTTTTTGCCTGTAATAAAGTAAATGAACACGATTAAACATAAAAACTTGCGTGTAGGTGTGTTGGTGATGTATAACACTGTTATATTATTGAGTAATAACTGGGGAATAAACATGACGACACAGTGGGATAACGATACGCCAATCTATGTGCAACTGTATCGACAAGTGATTAGCCGCATTTTAGATGGTTATATTATCGAAGGTGAAGCGTTGCCATCAGTACGTAAGGTGGCTGCGCAATATCAAATTAATCCAATAACTATCTCTAAGGCTTATCAAATTTTACAAGACGAAGACATTGTCGAGAAACAACGAGGTAAAGGAATGTTCGTTAAGCAGGGCGTCAAAGAATCGTTATTAAAAAGAGAACGTGAACAATTTATCAATAACGAATGGCCAATGGTATTAGCTAAAATTAATCGCTTAAAACTAGATTTAGATACCTTGTTTTCTACGCAAGCTAATAATGCACCAACACAGGAGGCCACATAATGAGTAGCTTAATAACAATAAATGGTCTTAATAAGTCGTACGGAAAAAAACAAGTACTTAACGACATCAACCTGACAATTAGTGCGGGCCAAGTCTTAGGATTAATTGGTCCAAACGGTGCCGGCAAGTCGACATGTTTACAGGCGTTATTGGGGCTCACTAGCTTTGAAGGTGACATCGAAGTATTAGGGCACAATCCTAAACATAAGCGTCACTTAATGCTGCAAGACATTGCATACATTAACGATACTGTAGCGTTACCTAAGTGGATCCGCGTTGACCAAGCCATTGAGTATGTTGGCGGTGTGCATCCAAAGTTTAATCGTCAAAAGGCGTTAGATTTTCTGGCTAAAACCAATGTACCCCTTAATGCGAAAGTCAGTAAGTTGTCTAAAGGCATGGTCACCCAAGTGCATTTGGCGTTGATATTAGCCATTGACGTTAAAGTGCTCGTGTTAGACGAACCAACCCTGGGCTTAGATATTCTTACTCGTCGTGAATTTTACAATAATTTGGTTGAAGAGTTTTATGACCAAGAAAAAGCAGTGATTATCACCACTCATCAAATTGAAGAAATAGAGCATATCCTTACCGATGTCGCGTTTATTAAACAAGGAGAAATCGTTGTTTCAGAGCCTGTAGAACAACTTAAATCTCGTTTTAAGTTGGTTGCAGTGACTCACGATCAGCAAGCCCAAGCATATGCATTAAAACCATTGGCTGAAAACAAACTAATGGGCATGTCATCGTTCTTATTTGATGGTGTTAGCAGCGAAAAATTAGCAGGGTTAGGCCACATTAGCACACCAAGTTTGGCGGATGTTTTTACAGGTTTAATGCAAAAACCACTAACGTATACCAGCAGTCATTCGGCGACGGTATCGCCAATTGAGCCGTCAGTGATCAAAAAGGAGTTAAGCGCATGAACACAGCAATGATAACGATGTCTGTTAAAAGAGAATACTGGGAACACAAGGTCATGATGTTCTGGGTGCCATTAGTGATGTTTGCACTGTTTGTTATTGCACCCTTATTAACGTGGTTATTCGCTGATTCTGGCGTATTCCCAAAGGTATTGAGTGAACAATTTCTGCAACATTTTTCTGATGGTATTAATTCTGAGCGCAGCGGCATGATCACGGCGGTTGCCGAGGGATTCATTTCTTCTTTTTTCTTGTTGTTCATGATGGCGGCATTTTTGGCGCAACTGAGTTATTTTACCAATTGTTTGTTTAGTGATCGCAAAGACGGTTCTATTATTTTTTGGCGCTCGTTACCTGTGGGCGATCATACCAATATCGCTATCAAACTTCTTCTCGGGGTAATACTTGTTCCAGCGTGTTTTTTATTGTGTGCGACGATGCTGGTCTTAACGGCTAGCGTATTATTTTCGATGTTAGCGCTATTTTCCTCTTTGGTCTTTGATATTTCAATATGGTCTTTTTTAACCCAGTCGGAAGTGCTTGGCAGCATCGGCATTATGTGGCTAATGATTGTACCGTTGGCACTATGGTTATTGCCTATATATAGCTGGTTACTACTGGCGTCAAGCGCCGCTAAAAAGGCTCCTTTTTTATGCGCTTTTGCACCCATTGTTATTTTACTAGCGGTAGAGTATTGGTTAAATTACATTGAACTCATCGACAGTTCATATTTATTTAACATGTTTGTTGGCTATTTTGACTTGAGAAATGTCGTCGGCTTTGATCCTTATTCATTTGATTTATGGAACGTATTAAGCTTAACCATGGGAAAAGTAAGCATTGGCGCAATATTACTATCAATGGTATTTATTGCTGGCGCGTGGGCTTGTCGTAAATATTTACCAGACAACAACTAACACTATCACTAAAAATTAACTCTCTCTCTAATTTTAGTTATGACCTAAAGCAGTCGCTACAACGACTGCTTTATTTTTGTCTAAATCCCCCCGGGGTGATGTCGATATTGCGTTTAAACATGTGAATAAACGCGGGAAAATACGGTCAAGCGCAATACGGTTTATAGAACGTTGTTGCTCAAGCCAATGAATGGCTTGATACAACTTTAGCTGTTCGTGCCAATGGCTAAAGGTCATGCCAAGTTCACTGTCAAAACGCCAATTGTTGCCAGCAAAGATTTGCAAGCGATGGGGTATCAATTAATTATTACTCGGTCTGGCTTACAGCGTGCTGCGATGAGCGGCATGAAAAAGGTATTATCCGAAATTTATCAGGTTGGGCATAGCGCGATGAAATGCTCAGTTTTAGCAAGCGTGAGCAGATAGTGCAAACGCAGACATTTTTAACGCCTTAAAAAGAACGATGAATGTTTGTGCATATTGCCGCGCGGCAGTTTATCTCACCAATTGACCCCTCAATATTTTTACATTGAATTATTCGCTATACGTATCTGTTATATAAACGAACATCAACTGTCATGAAACCGAACATTTAGCTGTTCGGTTTTACATTGAATAAATGTAATTCACTGTTATTTAATGTATTTAAAAGTTGGCATCAACCTTTCATATGGAAGTGCAGAAAGTAATTATTATTTAAGGCATTACCCATATGAATATCGAGTTAGGCCAAGCCAAACCTATCAAGCGCATTATCGCGGTGACTGTATTTTTGCTCATGATAGCTTATGCATTGTATAGCGCGTTGATGCAAGGCGGTAAAAGCGTTGCGGCGGCGCAGCTTGAATTTAGTCAAGTTGTGCAAGGGCCGTTAGACATTTATGTCAATACGTTTGGTGAGTTTGTCTCAGCGAAAGAGCGTTTATTAACGGCGCCTGCGCTGGGCAAGGTGGCAGAAATTATGGTGCGTCCGGGCGCAACAGTATCACCTGAAACGGTAATATTACGCTTGGTTAATCCGCAATTAGAGCAGCAAGTTAGCCAAGCTAAAGGCACCTTGGCGCAGCGAAAAGCGGCGCAAACCGCGTTTAAATTTGAGCAAGAAAACGCCTTGCTTGATTATCAAGGTCGCATTGAAGATCTTAAAGCCAAATTAGAGCAAGCCGAGCTAGAGCTGGCTGTGAACGAAAAATTATTGGCGATGGGCACTGTCTCTAAAATTAAATTACAACGCGCAAAATTAACCGCCAAGCAAAGCATTAGCCGATTAAGCTTTGAAAAAAGACGTTTTAAAAAATTTATTGAAATGCAGTCTTATCAATTAACGCAAAAGAAAATAGAAGTGCAGCAGCAGCAAGACAAGGTGACCTTGTTAATAGCGCAGTTGGCACAAATGTCGATTACTGCAGGCTTAAACGGCACCTTGCAAACCTTAGAAGTTGCATTGGGACAAAGCGTTAATTTAGGACAGTCGATTGCTAAGGTTGGCAGCATTAAAGATTTAATCGCCAAACTTCGTTTACCGCAACGTCAGGCTGATCAAATAACCCTTGGCGCGCGGGTGATGATTAATACGCAAAAAGGTAAAATTGCCGCACACATCTCGCGCATCGAGACATTAGTTAACAACGGCTCGGTATTAGCCGAAGCGATATTAGACGGTGAGTTAACTAGCAATGCTCGACCTGCCTTACCCATTAGCGCAAAAATATTTCTAGAGCATCAACCCAAAGCCACCTACGTCAAGCAATCGCCTGGTTTACGCGCCAACAGCAAACATAAGTTATTCGTACGCACTAGTGATAATCAACTAGTGCAGCGTGAAGTGATATTTGGCCAATTAAGCGATAATAAATTATTGATCGCTAGCGGCTTAGTCCCCAATGAAATTATTGTCAGCAGTGACATGAAAGATTATCAGCAATATTCAAATTTAGAGCTCGTTCTTTAACGCGCCGTCGACATAATAATAGAAATAATGACAGGAATAAACACCATGACAACTCATAGTAAATTACTCGTAAACATCGACAACTTATATAAAAGCTACAACAGCAAGCAAATTGAAACCAAAGCATTGCAGGGTGTTTCTATTGCGATATACCAAGGCGAATTTGTTGCAATTACCGGCCCGTCGGGTTGTGGTAAGTCGACTTTATTGTCCATTATGGGATTGATGGATACACCGACCTCGGGACGATATTTAGTGTCAGAGGTTGATACGGCTGGTTTGAAAGTTGATCAAAGAACGATGATCCGCAATAAGCACATAGGTTTTGTATTTCAGTCATTCAACCTAATTGATGACATGAGCGTATTTGATAATATCGCCCTTGTTTTAGAGCATCGTAAGACCAAAAAAGCAGAAATAAAGCAGCGTGTTGAAGAAGTCTTAGGGCAAGTTGATATGTTAGCCAGACAACATTATCGTCCAAATCAACTCTCTGGTGGACAACAACAGCGCGTGGCGATTGCCCGTGCATTGGTTGGCAAACCCGATCTTATTTTAGTCGATGAGCCAACGGGCAACCTTGATACGGTTAATGGCGATAAAGTGATGGCGCTGCTCGAAAAGCTAAATCAAGCGGGCTCAACCATTGTCATGGTAACGCACGACAGCCGTTATGTGCGTTGTGCTAGTCGACAAATTCAATTGCTAGATGGCAAGATCATTACCGAAAAGTCGTTGCAAAGCATTGCCACGCCAGATGCTAAGGTAGCTATCGCATGAGTTTAGCCATTAAATCATTAAAACGTGGCGTGGCGCGCATCTTTACCATGCCCCGCTTAAGTGTCTCTTTAATCTCGGCATTAGGACTCACCCTCGGCGCGGTATTATGTGTTATCGCAATTGTGTCGGCGTTGTTATTTAGACCCTTGCCGGGCATTGCCAACTCAGCACAGTTATACAGCGTAGATTTCAAATTGAAATTAGGAAGTCTTGAGTTTTCTGCGTTAACGCCCCATCGTATTAATCATTTATCAAAGCAATTTGCAGACTTAGGTCAATGGGCGGGTATTGATAGCAAAGCGAGCAATGTGCAAATTGACGACACGAATTTTGCAGTGACGCAATTCACCGCGAGTCAAAATATCAGCAAGGTATTAGGCACTAAGCTACTAATTGGTCAGCCTATAGATGAAAGTGCCAGCGAATTGCAAATTTGGATTTCTAATTCCTTATGGCAAAGCGCCTATGCTGGAGACGATGATGTGGTTGGTCAAATCATTAATCAACAGGGAAAACGTTATGTTATTACTGGAATATTACAAGATGTAGTCGGTCTGAAGACCGACGGAGAGATGATAGCGCAGCAGTTGTGGTTTATTGACGATTACAGTAAGTCGACAGCACCACAAGCCAGCAATGTTGCGGCGGGGGGGATCAATAACGTGCTATTAAAGCCATATCAGAGTGATGTTGACTTGCCAAATAAAAAGCAAATAAGACAATGGTTTGAGGAATATGTAAAGCAAGAAATTACTCAGCCGATGATGCAGCAGTTTACACTTAGCTTTAAGTTCACAAGTGAAATAAGTCCATACCGCGTTCATTTTCTTGGCGATAGTTACAAGCTGATCATTGCTTTGGCCATCACCGTTGCTGGACTGTTATTAATGGCAACCTTAAACCTGCTTAATTTGTTCTTGAGCCATTACCAAAGTCGCAGTAAGGAATTTGCAATTGCACTTAGCATTGGCGCAAGTGTTTGGCGTTTACGGTTATTAGTGATGTTAGAAAATCTGCCGTTGTTTAGCATCGCAGGTGTCTTTGGTCTTTTAGTGAGTGGCTGGATAATTAAGGCATTACCCATTATCAGTAATGACTCTTTACCGATGATCAGCGAAATTAGCATTGATAATACCACCATGTTAGTCGCGATGGTTTTAGTTTTAGGCTTGGTGTTTATGTTTAGCTTGTTGGCATTGGTTGACGTCGATAAGCAGCGATTAATGGACAGTTTAAATAGCAGCGGCAAGGGAAATATAAGCCAAACCAATCATTGGTTAAGTCGCTCGTTAATGGTGTTGCAATTATCTATCGCGTCTATCCTAATGACCGGCACGGTGATGCTGGCCAAAAGCAGTTTTGATTCAGTGACACAAAGCACTGGTTTTGAAATTAACAATCAAGTACGGCTTCGTTTTGAATATAAAGATAAGTCATGGCTCGAAAAACTTGGTGTAGCAGACGGTAATTACAAAGGCAGTGAGTTAGCCCAGCTTAATCAGCGTATGAGCCAAAGCCTAGAGCAAGAAATATCTGGTGCGAAAGTGATTATTACCGACGGCGCGGTATTATCTGGCGTGTTCAGAATTATTGCATTTTCCACCAAAGAAAAACCCGATGAGCAATTGGTTTATCAAGAGCGCACGCTTAGCGCCTCATATTTTGAAGCATTTAAGATAAACATGCTGGCGGGTAAAAATCTAACGCAACAGCAAATTGATAATGGCGACAGATTAGTCGTTGTTGACAGCACGTTAGCTCGTTTACTGTATCCAGAGCTTAGCGATGAGAAAATAATTGGTCAAGAATTCCACATGGATCAAGACGACAAACGTGTAATTGCCGGTATTGCTGCGCCCGTTGATGTTGGGGACGATAGATTTAACATGCCAATGCTTTATAACCCAGAGTTTCATTTGTCGAGCGCCGCCACTTTTACTATCGATGTTCCTAGCGGCACAACGTTAAGTCTGGCGCAGCTAAAGCCTGTTTTTGACGAGTTATTTCCGCGGTTAGAGTTAGTTGATGTTGAAACCTTGCAAAGCTTGTTAGACATCAAAACGGCGCCGCAGCGCGTTAGTTTACTGCTGTTAGTGACAGTGTCGTTACTGACCTTGTTATTAGCCATTATTGGCGTATCAAGCTTAACGTTAATGAATACCCAGCAAAAGAAATATGAAATGGCGGTTCGCATGGCGACTGGCGCGACGCAAGCTAACTTGCTGTGCTTTATCTTAAAAGATGCTGTGTGGTTGCTTATTATTGGGCTGGGACTGGGCTTTGCGTTGTCTGTATTTACTTATGATTGGTTAAAAGGACAGGTGACATTATTGCCAGACTTTAATTGGCTGACCTTAACAACTCTTGATATCACCCTGGTATTGGTGGTTCTACTCTCGGTTGTTATACCAGCATGGCGAGTAATCAAGCAAGATCCTATCAGTGCATTGCGTCAACGGTAATAATAAAAGGAATTATGGCGATGAGTTTAGCAAGTAAAGCGTTAAGCCGAGGCATTGGCAGAATATTTAATCTGCCACGCCTTAGCGTATCACTTATCGTGTCTTTGGGACTTACCTTAGGCGCGGTATTAAGTGTGGTGGCGATAGCGTCGGCTTTGCTGATTAAACCATTGCCAGGGATCGAGGCCCGCGACAAACTGTTTGAAGTTGATCTGGCGCTAAAGTTAGGCGATAGCATCAATATTTCTATCTGGAACGAGCATCGACTAAATCATGCATCACAGCATTTCTCTGATATCGGAGAGTGGGCGGGCATGACAACATCGATACATACGGTGGTGTTTAACGGCCAAACACAAAAAATTGTGCAATATGTCGCTAGTGCAAACACAACACAAGTGATGGGCACTAAATTATTATTAGGCGCTGCGGTTAGCAAAGAAAATATGACGAATAATATCTGGATCTCTCAAGGATTGTGGAAAAACACTTTTTCGGGTCAAGATAATGTATTGGGCAAAGTGATAAATATAGCGGGGCAATCATATATTATCACTGGTGTTTTGGCTGACTTTGTTAATTTAGATAAAAGCGCAGCACGTTCACTTGAACAGATCTGGCACTTTAAAGACTTCTCACAGGCATTAAGAGATAAAAGCAGCGCCACACTAACTAGAACGGTTAATACTGTATTTTTACGCCTACATAACAATGTTACTAACGTGCCAACAACCGCCAGTCTTAAGCAGTGGATGGAGGCATATGTCGATAAGGAATTTAGTTTACACAGTCAGGAATTCTATCAAAGCTTTGCCTTTAATGGGGATGTGCAAACATTTCAGCAATACTTTTTAGGGCGCAGTTATCAGGTGATTATTGCACTGGCGGCAGCGGTTATAGGGTTATTGCTGATGGCTGTATTAAACTTGCTGAATCTATATTTGAGTCATTATCAAAGTCGTAATAAAGAGTTTGCCATTCAACTTAGCCTTGGCGCTAGTGAGTGGCGCATGCGTTATTTATTATTTTTAGAAAACTTACCCAGCTTTATACTCGCAGGCACATTAGGATTATTGGTTAGTGGCTGGTTGATGACTATATTGCCGATAGTCGCAGGCTCATCGCTACCCGCTATTGATAGTGTGACAATCGATTCCCTTACCTTGTTAAGTGCAATGATGTTGGTAATAACCTTAGCCATGTTATTTAGTTTGTTGGCGCTAGCAGACGTCAAATCACATAGCTTAATGCAAAGCTTAAATAGCAGCGGTAAAGGTGCAACCAATCAGCAAAGTTACTGGTTAAGTCGCGCACTCATGGTGGGGCAGTTAACAGTTGCTTCGTTGTTAGTCACTGGTGCTGTCATGTTAGCAAGTAGCAGCTATCAGCACGTTTATCAGGACAACGGCTATGAATTGGGTAATAGTTATCAGCTAAACATTAACGTTAAAGATGACCAGCTAGCGGAGCAGCTCGACGACATTAAGAAATATGGTGGTAGTCAGTTGCAACAATTACATGGTGAGATTAATCGTTTATTTGAGCAGAAAGTAGCGGGTAGTTCGGTCATTATTAATGATGGTGGCCCCTTAACTGGCAGTTCATTTATTCGCTCTTGGGCAACTGAAGATGGTGTGCAGCTACTTGTACAATATAGATCGCTTAGTGCCACATATTTCGAGCAGTTTAATATTGAGATATTGGCGGGCAAAACGTTAACCCAGCAGCAAATAGATGATAATAGTGAATTGGTGGTTATTGACCGTGAATTAGCAAAACAAATTTTCCCGTTATTAAGTTATCAACAGATGATAGGAAAAAAAATGCCATTTAACGAAAGCAAGATAATCACTGCCGTAGTAGCAAATGTGGGAGCCTTAATTGGCCATGCGTTACCAGCGTATTATTCATCAAATATCTCAGCCAGTGATTCCTTAATAGTGACCATGCAAGTACCAAAGGGGCAAGGTGGTGATTTCAACTCTTTTAGGCATGCATTTAACAAGGCCTTTCCCGCGCTAGAATTGGAGACAATTATATCGCTGCAAGATATTTGGCAGAGCCAAACACTAGCAGAGCGCACAAGCCTTATCATACTAAGCACCATTAGCATCCTAACCTTGTTATTGGAGGCGATTGGCGTGGCGGGTTTAACCTTAATGAGCACGCATCAAAAGAAATATGAGTTGGCTATTCGCATGGCAACGGGCGCGTCGCAATGGCGTTTATTACGCTTTATTTTAAAAGACGCGTTGTGGATATTGATCATTGGGCTGGGACTTGGTTTCACCTTGTCGGTATTTGGTTATGAATGGCTGCGAGATAAGCTGAGCTTATTACCAGAATTCAATTGGTTAACCCTTACTTGGCTTGATGCGTGCTTGGTTATTATTGTGCTACTATCGGTGATAATTCCGGCTTGGCGAGTGATCCGTCAAGACCCCATTAATGCATTGCGCCAAGAATAAGAAGTGAAGCAGCTATTATGAGCGCCACTATATTAATTTGTGATGACGACGCCGACATTCGTTTGGCGTTGTCTCTATTACTGAGCAGCAAGGGTTATCAAATTCTTGAAGCGCAGTCTCCTAAAGAAGTGATGATCAATGCGAATCGTCATCAACCTGACTTGATCTTGCTCGACATGAACTTTTCCCGCGATACCACTAGTGGCATGGAAGGGCTCGAATTGGTCAGTCAATTGCAGCCAATGGGCATTCCGGTTATTTTAATCACCGCGTGGGGTTCGATTGAGCTTGCTGTAAAAGGCTTGCAACAAGGCGCTATCGACTTTATCGAAAAGCCTTGGCACAAAGAAAAACTACTGAAAAGCATTGAACAGCAACTCGCCATGCGCCAACTTAGCGATGAGAATACCGGCCTGCGTCAATTATTAACCCCAGATTCGCCATTGCCTTGGGTGGCTGAGTCGGCGTCGATGCGCCAAATCGAGCAATTATTACTGCAAGTCGCGCCAACTGACGCCAATATTCTTATCTTGGGTGAAAATGGGTCGGGCAAATCGTTATTGGCAAAACGCATTCATCAGTTGTCATCCCGGTGTAATGCGCCGCTAATTGAAGTAAACATGGCGGCCATTCCAGTTAACTTGTTTGAAAGTGAATTATTTGGTCATCAAAAAGGCGCATTTACCGACGCCAAAGAATCTCGCGTTGGCCGTTTTCAATTAGCCAATGACGGCAGTTTGTTTCTTGATGAAATTGGCACCATGCCGCTTGAACTACAGCCCAAGTTATTACGCGTATTAGAAACAGGGCAGTTTGAAGTCTTAGGCTCTAGCCAAACACAAGTTAGTCGTGCGCGCATTATTAGCGCCACCAACGCCAAGTTGTCTGAGTTAGTGAGTGAGGGACGTTTTCGCCAAGACTTGCTCTATCGCTTAAACACCTTTGTCATTACCTTGCCGCCACTGCGCGAACGCCAACAAGATATCATTCTATTAGCGCAATCGTTTGTCACGAGTTATTGCCAAAAATATCACAAAGGAACATTAAGCCTTAGTGGGGATGCGCAATCGTTATTGCTAAGTCATGCTTGGCCGGGCAACGTACGTGAACTACAACACGTGATTGAGCGCGCGGTGTTACTGTGCACTAGTGAGGTTATTAACGCGCCGCAAATTCTTATCGACCAACAAGGCGGTGTAGTGCCAGTGGCACAATATAATGACAACGGCTCATTGTCGATTAGCGATAGCGAAGTTGCCTTGATCAATAAAGCGCTATTAGCGGCTAATGGCCAAGTCGCTGCAGCTGCCGAGCTATTAGGTATTTCGCGTAATTCGTTATACCGCCGCTTAGAAAAACACGGTATTTCACATGAGTCGTGAACATAAACTCATTGCACTACTAAGCACTATTGTCATCTTAGTACTAGGTTTAAGCTGCGCGCTGGTTGCTGCTTTGCAATGGTCGCCACTTGCCATTGCCACCTTGTTGTTTGTGCTGAGTTTATTACTGAGTTTAATTGCGGTGAAGTTATATCAATTTTGGCGCAGCAGCTTAATGGACTTAACCAGTTTTACTCAAATTCTAAATGAGGGCATTGGCAATGTGGCACCGGTTTACGCCAATGAAGACGGTTTAATCAGTGAGCTGCAACAAGAAATAGCCAAACTTGCGCTGAAGCAGGGCAGCAATGCGCAGTCATCACTGGTTGCGTTATCGAGCATCATGGACAGTTGGCCGATAGCCATTTGCATTTTTGATCAAGACTGGCATTTAAGTTATCGCAATCCAGCGATGTATCAGCAATTAAAGCTGCCGATGTTAATTGGCTCAAGTGCATCGGACAATGGTTTTGAGGTGACGGACAACGGACAGGGCTTGCAACATAGCTTGAAACATAGCTATTTTGGAAAAAAATGGTTGGTGCAAAGTGCCTCTTATCAAGATCAATCGCAGCAAAAATCGCCGCGCCAATGGCTGTTTTGTGCCAGTGATATTAGCCAATCGTTACATCAACATGAAAGCATTATTCAACAAAACCTTATCCGCGTCTTTAGCCACGAATTACGAAATTCACTAACGCCAATGGCCTCAATGACCGATACCTTGCTGTGCAGTGACTCGCTTGATGTCACACAAACCCGCATGGTATTAAATCGAATAAATAAACGTAGTATCCATCTATTAGAATTCATTGGCCGTTACGCCGACATTAGTCAACTAGCGCCAACTCATTCCACATGGTTTGACATCACCTTGCTGGTGGATGAAGCAAAAACCGTATTAGCACAAGACACCATTGTTGCTTTTCATGGTGACAAACAATGCTTTGGTGATGTTGCTCAGTTGTCTATGGTGCTCACAAATTTGTTTACTAACGCACAGCAAGCACAAGAGCAGGCCAATGAAGATGACGTTCAGCAAGATTTAAAAATAAGCGTTAGGGTTTACGTACAAGGGCAGCAGCAATGCGTTGAAGTCAGTGATAATGGTATGGGTTTTGCCAATTTAGACAACGCACTAACCCCGTTTTACAGCACCAAAGTCAACGGTTCAGGCATCGGTTTAGCCTTATGCCGTGAAATTATTCACCAACACAGCGGTGAATTAACCCTCGCTAATGAGGGACATAATCACGGCGCATTAGTCAATATGAGCTGGCCTATTGTCAATTAAGTCAGACATCACTATACGTATTAGCGTTTATTTCACTCTCTCATCTATATTTGTATGTAATTAACCGCTTCCTGACAATGTTTAGGAATGTGCTGCTATTGATAACGCCAATCCCGCCAGCAATATTTGCGCTATATCACATAAAACTTTAATAAAATAAAAATAACAAAAAATACTATTGCAAATGGGAATCGTTCACATTAAGATCTGCGGAAATTAATAAGGATGTATTTCTGATGAAAAAAAATATCGTATTGACCACGCTATCACTGGCTTTGCTAAGCGCTTGTGGTGGCAGTTCTAGTAATGATTTACCGTTATTCTCCCAAGCCACGCTCTCGTTATCTGTTGCTGAAGATACGGTATTGTCGCAAAAAATAACAGCGACCGATAAAAACGGTGATGATATTACTTATTCATTAGCTAATGCAGCGAGCAACGGTCAAGTCATGATTGACGCTAAAACTGGTGCGTTAACTTACACGCCTAATCCTAACTTTAATGGTGACGATAGCTTTAGCGTTGCCGCTTCAGATGCAAAAGGACGCACCACACAACAAATATCAGTGGCGGTGACCGCCGTTAACGATAAGCCGACAATTGAGATGAATAATGTTTTATTGTCTGGTGGTGAAGTCAAGCAAGGCATGGTAAAAGCAACAGATGTAGATGGCGACGCGCTAATTTATTCTATCGAATTAACGCCAAGCAATGGCACACTAACCATTAATAAAGACACCGGAGCTATCACTTACACGGTGACTCAACTGCAAGAAACTAAAGATAGTTTCACATTGGGTGTTACCGATGGCAACGGTGATGTCATTACCAAAAGCATAACGATTAGTGCGTCTATTGCGTCAAACATTGATCGCGCCTATTACTATTATGCGTCTGACCAATCACGCCTTCAGCAAGCTCAAAGCATCACCGATGCACAAAAAGACGATCTCGTTAAATCAAATGTTTATAGCAGTTTAGCTCGTGGTTACGCCATGGCTGGCTTTAGTCATAAAGTTGAAAAACTACTGACGCCAGAGTCGATTCTTGATCAAGAAACACTCGCTCGTGCAATGATTAATGCTGCAAGCGCCAATATTCACCTTGGCAATCATGTCATCGCTAAAGATTACTTGGTGCAAGCACAAAATCTTTATAACGAAGTATTAGCAACTAACGGTATTGCAACCCTTGACGCTAGCCTTCTTCTTTATATTGGCGAGCTCTACCATGCGATGGGAGACTTACAAGCACAGGCACAAACTTATAGTCTGCTAGATTTGTTAATGAATACTCTGCCTGAAGGAACTGAGTCACAGCGTCTTTTCTTTGGCTATGATCGCGCGGTTAAAGCAGCTGTTAAGCAGTGGCAACAAAGTGGACTAGAAGTAGATCGCTTGCGTGCTAAATCATTGGCGCAGCGATCTTTACGTCTAATTCCAAAAATAGGCTATAGCACTAATCGTGATGGCGTTACTTATTCTACTACCACTCTCATCGGCTATGAATATCTCATCAAACAATTTTATCAGCTCAATGAAATCAAATTGGCTAAACAAACGTTAGCCAACGCGTTAGCGCTTTATGGTTATGTTGACTATGACGATGATTATTCAGTGGTCGCAGATCAATATGCCGACAATACCAAAGATGAATTTGTTTGGGTATCACCTGATTTTGCAGCGCTTTATATAACGCTTTACCCCAACGCTGAGTCGGCTCCACTGGTTGATATTGCCAAAGGCAGTGCATGGTTTGACTATGTTAAAGCCAGTATTATTAGTGACGCTGATGAGGCGCGCATGTTGGCGCAAGTCACTGCGAGCACCACCGATGAAAAGGCGCTGAAAATAGCACAAGCGGTTAAGAACGATGACGACTTACGTCAATACTTCTCTGATATCATTTCTTTCAATGCAGCTAGTCCAGGCGCTGCGGTTCGTTTAGTGGAGCAAAAACGCTACTCAGCTGCCAAATTATTACTTGATGAAGGGTTAGCATTAATTCAGTCGGCTGAATACTTTAGCGAAAATCGCAGTTCATATACGTTTATATCCGGTGACGCTGGTTGTAATCGTATCGCTCGTTTATATCAAACATTGGACAATGCAATGGCAGACGCTGGCTATCTTGCGCACGCTAAATCATCCGCAAAAATATGCCATGATCTTGTTGTTAAGCACTATAGCGAAGAAATGGTTGATAGCGATGGAACGATATTGTCTAGTAATTTTGAGAACGTGCAAGCCGCCGCTGAAACAGCGAATTTACTGGCTGAGCTTAACATGACCACTGAGCTTACTGCATTATTGGAAGTTGCTAACCAAAGCTTGGCACAAGCGACTGATAACAGTGTTGGAGACAACATACAGTTACTTAGTCAACTTGGCCGTGAATTAAGCGAGGGCGGGCAGTTTGCATTAAGCCAACCATATTATGATCGCGCCATCGCTAAAATTCTAACATTAGAAAAATCAGCAACGGCGGCCGAGCAGGGCAATGCAGCGCGTTATTTCTTTAACGGGACTCGTAATAATTCTAATTATCAACAGCTGCTTTTACAAATTGATCAACAGCAACTTAGCATTAGCAATGCCGCACAAGTCAAAGCAACGGCTGTTAGTCATATTAGCAATTTGTTTGAGCAAGTGATGACATTGTTGGCTGATCGCTCTGACATCATAAAAAATGAAGAATATCCAAATTTTGCTCGATTATTTATCCAGCTTGGCAATATAGATCGCGCAAGCGAGCTTGCAAACGACGCCGCCCTTGGTGACGTTGAGAAAGCGTCGATTGAAGTTAGCATTGCTAAGCAGTTAGCAACGCAAGATGATTTCCCTAGCACGATTATTGCGAGTGTTGATACGGACGGCGACGGTATGCCTAACTTCTTTGCCCCATTTGCAACGCCAGAAATGATTAAAGCGACAGGTTTAGTGTTAGACCCAGACAGCGATAATGACAAGGTTAATGACGAAGACGATGCCTTCCCGTTAGATGCATCACGCCAGTAATGCACGTTAACCGAACAATGGTCACACTAAGCTTATTGCTTGCTGTGACCTGTGCGCAAGCACAAGGAAATGATCAAAAATGTCAGGATGATGGTTGCGTCAAGGTTGATAATAAAATGGCGCTTAAGCCGCTAACAGCAAAGGCAAAGGAAAAATTAAAATCAAAAACTGAGAAAGAGTCATATCTTGAAGTGATCGAGGTGAAGGGTTTTCGCCTTAATCCTATGAGCCGTAATGCACAAGGGCGTTATATTATTGATAGTGATTTAATTAAGGATTATCGCTTTGGCAATGGCAACTTAAATGACATTTTAGGGCTGTTACCCGGTGTGCAATATGGTGAGAGTGCGCTTGATAGCGCTAATGCGAGCAATATAAAGCCCAGTGAAGTGTCTATATCTGGCGCTCAGGGCTATCAATCATCTTACAATATCGATGGTGTTAACAATAATTCGCGCTTAAGTACTGGCAATGCCGAGGCTGATCGTAATTTATTGCAAGACGTATCGGGTCATAGTCAGTCAACCTTTATCAACCTCGACTTGCTAGACAGTATTGAAGTTTACGACAGTAATATTCCCGCAAAATACGGCCAGTTCTCCGGTGGTTTAGTCAATGCTCACACCAAAAACGCGAGCAGTGAACCTCACTTTGGATTGACCTATCGTCAAACGTCTACCCAATGGAGCAAATTTCATGTCATTAAAGGGCCATCACAAGCCGGAAGTCGTGAAGTTCTGTTGCCAGAATTTAATAAGCAAAGTCTTAATATCTATCTAACGACACCTTTGTCTGCGGATAGTGGTTTGGTTGCGCAAATACAGTTATTAAAATCTGACGAAACACGAAACCAGCTGGGAATATCAAGAAAACAGCGGCAAAATAACGGGAACATGCTGCTAAAATATCATTACAACCCAAGCATCAATGATGAAATATCAGTCAGTGCTTATTATGCGCCTTACCAAGGCAATTATTTTGATATTTACGCCAAAAATAGTGATTTTAAAATCACCGGTGGTGGTTATAGCGTAAATTCTCAATGGATTCATGAAGACAGTTGGGGAGATATTACCTCACGACTGGCGTTTAATCGCAGTGAAAACTCGAAAACTGCCAGCAATTATTGGTTTACCTGGAACAACATTACGGGTAAGTCTTGGGCCGATTATAACAACAGCATCATTAGCCTCGAAGGCGGTTATGGTGATATTGACAAAATTCAGCAAACGATTAGTGCAACCAGTGATCTTAATCTTGTGATGCCAAGAATATTTGGCGCCCAGTCTCTACTTAACATCGGCATTGAGCTTAGCCAACAGCAGCAACAATTTAACCGTTTAACCGATTCTGTACTTTATAACGGGGCGATTTCATCCCCAAAAATTCAATGTGGCAGTTATATATTTGATTGTGTTGAAACCCAGTTCAAGCAGCCGTTGAGTGAACTTGAACAACAACTAGGGCGGGCAATAGACTTTAGCAATGTCGACGACTTGCTATTGTATCAAGCCAATGTCGTTCAAGCGGGGCAATATTTTCAAACAAGGCAACTGGCGCCCAAGAGTAACGTCAGCGTTAATGTCAATAATCTTGCGCTGTATGGTGAGTTGTCATTAAATTACGCGCAAGTAGATATCGTGGCGGGGCTACGCTACGACTATAATGATTTTTTTAAGCAACATAATTTTGCACCAAGAGTTCGCATGAGTGTTGATTTATTTGATGATCAGCACCATCAAATCACCGCCGGTTTTAATCGCTATTATCAAGCGGATCTCACGCACTATAAATTAAATCAAGCGATGACGCCGATGCACCAAGAAGTGCGCCGTAGTTATCTTAATCAGCCGCAATCATGGCAAGCAGAGTTAACATCGACCGGTTTTTTATATCGCTTCACCGATACAAAAACGCCATTTAGTGATGAACTTAGTCTGGCGTATCGCTATCAATTATTGGGTGGTACGTTAGAGGCTAAATGGCTTAATCGCTATAATAAACAGGCAATTAATCGAACTAAAAGTTATAACGATGATGGTCAAGCCATACTCACTGGCACTAATGGCGGCGGTAGTCATTACCAGCGCTATAGCGTGTCGTGGATGGCGAAATTTGAACGTCAGCATATTGAACTCAATATCTCAAAATCATCGAATACGGTAGATAAAGCTAGTTTCGATCGCCAAGTCACCTTTAATAACGAAAAGCAGCAATTGTACAGAGGCACCGAGAATTTTGATGATTCCGATCTTGTTTTTTTTCAATATGAAAAACTTTACTTTGATAAATTGACCAATCAATATCAAGCTAAAACTAAATCTGATCTAATCAGTCGTCATGACTTAGCGCTAGAAAAGCAAGACTATAATCGGCCATATATCGCGAATGCGAGTTGGGGAATTGATTTGGCGCAATGGCAAGTCTCATTGCATGCCCGTTATGTGGCAGAGCAAGAGGCTGTATATGCAACAGGCATTATGAATGCGGCAAAACTTGCAACCAGTACCTGTAATGGTTGCGAGATCAGTCAAAAATCTTACCCCGTGTATGCGAAATATGACCGACCAAGTTATTGGCAGCTTAACGCAAGCATTAAATATCAATGGGATTTAAGCCCCAAAGACAGCATCGTATTTAGTTTCGACGGACAAAATGTTTTAAATCAGCGTAGCTATCAAGTCGGCCCTTTGGGCAATGGCAGTGAACTCGGCCGCCGTTTTTGGCTCGGCATTAGCTATCAACACTAACTTTACCCTGAACTTCAGCAAGGAATATAAACATGAGTACAACTTTATTAGCAGCCGCATTAATCAGCCAACTTTGTTACGATCCACAGCAAGACATCGGCGATCATCTTTGGCTAAAACGAGCACAAATTTTTGAAAAGCAGCTGAGTGTTGCCGTCAAGAAAAAAATCGCTGTTTGCTTGCCTTTAACGAACAAGCATCAGCGTAAAGAAGCACAATATTTAGCAAATATTGACGCGACTCAAAAGACAATACTTGTTAAGTGATGTTTAACAAGTTTGTTATCGCCTGGCTGCTGTGCATTAGCGCAGCAGCCAGTGCAAAAACAGTAACCCCTGATCTTGTTGAATTGCGTCAGCGCTATCTAAAACCTCCATTGCAATGGCCTAAGGCTACGTTAGACCAAGAGCTCACAGGTCAAGAGCTAGGGCTTTTACCTTTGCCGTTGTTCCCAAAGAATAATCCGCTCAGTCGCGCTAAGGTAGCTTTGGGTAAAAAACTATTTTTTGATCCTAAATTGTCTCGCTCAAAGCAAATTGCTTGCGCCAGTTGCCATGACAGCGATTTGGGCTGGGGAGATGGACGCACGTTATCGTTTGGTCATAATCGTCAAACCGGTAATCGTAATGCACCGTCAGTAGAAAATAGTGGCTATTATCATCAGTTATTTTGGGATGGGCGCGCATCATCACTTGAGCAACAAGCGTTAATGCCTATTACCAATCCTGTTGAAATGAACTTCACGATTAAAGAGTTGGTCGCTCGTCTTAATGGTGATGTCGATTACCCTAAGTTATTTGAGCAGGCTTTTGCTGGCAGTAAAAACAATGAGATTAATGGCGATAATATTGCCAAAGCCATTGCGACTTACGAGCGCACAATAATATCGAGACTGTCGAGCTTTGATCGGTTTTTATTATCACCAAGTCAAACGCATCCTAGGCGAAAATTGATTTTTAATCGTCAATTTAGCGATCAAGCATTATGGGGACTGCATTTGTATCGCACCAAAGCACGATGCATGAATTGTCACGGCGGCGCGTTAATGAGTGATAATCAATTTCACAACATTGGCCTCACTTATTACAAACGATCTTATGAGGATTTAGGGCGCTACCTTGCCACCAATGACAAAAGCGATGTTGGTAAATTTAAAACCCCAAGTTTGCGTGGCGTGATGAACAATAAACCTTGGATGCACAACGGACTGTTCAGCAATATGCGCGGTATTATTAATTTGTATAATATGGGCGGCCCCCGCAATACCTACGATGCGAGCGATGACATGGCGCCAAAGCAATCTAAATTATTAAAACCGCTACAACTAAATGCTGCCGAAATTGATGCACTATTGGCGTTTTTAACCTCGGTTACTGCAACGCCGGCTCGAGATTCATCAATGAGAGTAATGTCTACCTTGGCTGATGAGAGCAAAGCCGCTAATTAGCGGCTAATGATGAGATTTGAGTGATTAAGTTTTCGTTTGTCGAGCATTTATACCCGTCATCCTTGAAACCGCAGTTTTATTGTCAGCGGATTAGAATCACAATCACTTATAAAACATAAGCTCAGGCGATTATATCCTTGACAGCTTCACTGCAATTCCAATGATTTTTGGTATAGCATTTCAATAATCTTTTGCGCCACGGGTGCTGAAGATAGGTAGTTTTGTCCGGTGATGATCCGGCCGTCGACTTGCACATAGGCTTGGTTGCGCTGACCAAAGGAGAACGAACCTTGGCGCTGCTCTATGGTTGCTCTGATTAAAAATGGAAACTGTTTAAAGTGAGCCGACGACTTATTTTCATAATCTTCGGGATATCCGGTAATACGTTTGTCTTTTACTAAATATTGTCCATCTCTGGTTTTTAGATGCACGATACCTGCTGTGCCATGACATACGGCAGAGATAATACCATTGTGCTTTTCATAGATCTCCATACTGATGTTGCCAATGGCTTTGTTGCTTGCTACGCCATACATGGCGCTGCCACCACCAATGTAATGCACCGCTTTGTAATTTTTTGCAATAACTTGCGTTGGTGTTTTTGTATGTTTAATGGCGTACATGAAATCACGGTCGTAGAGATATTTCTTTTGCAATGCGTTTGAGGTGTTGATGTATGAAAGGGCAATCGCGCCGCCATCGGGACTGACAAAATCAACCGTGTAACCCGCTTGTTTAAATTGATGATAAGCGTTAACTATTTCAGAGAAACTAGCGCCTGCCGGCTTTTTCAATACGCCGTGATAATGTGCGCTTGAGACGATAAACAAAATGCGTTTACCATGATGAATGCTTTCTTGAGCCGCGGCGGTTTTGGATATTATTTGCCATTTGTCGCTTAACTTACGCAATAAGAATAAGTCGGTATAACGTAGCTTTCGACCCGGGATCAGAATTTCCACCTTGGCACTGGCGATATCACCAGCAACATCAATGGTTAAGATCTCGCCGATGCGCCCGGTAAACCTACCTGCTTGACCGCTAGCAAACCAAGAAATATATTCTTTAGCGGATACGCGCCAGACATCTTGCCCTTTTTTTTGCAGCAACAAATTACTGTCTTTATAAAATGCTTTCTCAATTTGTTGTGGCCTATTGTAGGAGGTGCCTTGAATGTAATCATTTAAGGTTTGACGTATTTGATCGTGGTTTGATATCGGTTGCTTTGAATTGGCAGTAGCGGCCAATAAGCTAAAAGAGAGGGGGGTTAATAATAGCAATAGTATAAATTGATAAACGGCGTTGCGCATAGTGGTTCCAATAATGGGTGATTAATTGAAGTCACTTTACGCCTCGATTAGACAGCTTACTGCCGTTGAATATAATGTCGAACACCTAATGTATAAGTTAGGATAAATCAACTTTGCTCTGCGCCCTATATTTGGCGGGTGTTGTACCTGTTATTTTTTTAAATACGCTATAAAAGGTAGATTGTGAATTAAAACCGCAGTCTTCGCTAATCACTTCCATCTTTGTTAATTTTTCTGCACTTAATAATGCTTTAGCCGCGTCGATGCGATATTCGTTAATAAATAATGAAAATGATTTCTTCTCGTTGTCATTGAGTAATTGTGATAATCGTACGTGAGACATACCCAGAGTCTTTGCCACTTGCGGCATGGTGATATTGGCATCTTTATATAACTGCTTATCTTGCATCAGCTGGATTAGCTGGCTGAGTAAAATATCGGCTTGTTCATCAATGATTTTGTTATTGGCATATTTTTCAGGTTGCGTGGCTTCATTCTTTCTAAATTTTAAAATAATCAGTAACAACATTAAGCAAAATATGAATGAAAACGATAATGCGCCCACGATATAAGACGTATAAGAGGCGGTGAAATACGCCAGCCAAACCACTGTGTTGCCAACAAAGAGGCTGCAAGTAAATAGCTGCTGATCATTCGCGGCTAACTTTTTTTTCCACACGTCTAACAAAGTTTCGCGCAGCACGATTAGCGATAATACAAGATAGACTAGCCATTGATAGTTAATGATTTTATAGATGGTGGTGCCCCATACATCAATATGCTGCTGGTAAGGGTAGGCGAAACCGACAATGAACACTATGAAGAGCAATGCGCCAAGGTGTAGTGGCCATTTTAGGCGCTGTTTGTCTAAGGTACCGGTAATACTAAGACTATAAAAATACAAACAGGGGCCAATAAAAAAACAGGCGGACAAGCCGAACTGTAAAATAGACTTTGCAATGTCTGGGGTAAAGTAATACATCACCGACTTTAAGATTCGAATACTAAACATTAATAACATGGCTGCTAAAAATTTATTCGACAGCTTGTTTGACAGTTTAGGCGAGGGCAGGGTGAAAAAATATAGTGAAAGCAATATGCCATTAAGTGCGCCAAACGCGCTTAAAAAAAGTAAAATTTGACTATCAATATTCATTAATTGTTGCGCTTTGTTGATGATGCTTTATTAGCTATAGCATAAAGCGAATTGGCAAATGACACCATGATAATTAGTGCTGATTTTACCCTTGCATTATATTTAGTTCGGTGTGATGTTCGAAGGTGTACTCTGACAAGAGAGTTCACATTACAAGGCATATCACAATGCATGTTATAAAGTATTAGCCCATAAATAAAAGGAATTTAACATGGTAACGCTTTTCGAAAAAATTGGTGGAGCAAGCGCAATTGATGCGGCGGTAGATATTTTTTATCGCAAGGTCTTAAACGACAACTCGGTAAGCTCATATTTAGATACAACTGATATGGACGATCAAATAGCCAAGTAAAAAAGGGCAAGACAACATTATTAAAGCGGTGCTTAATGATTTACAGGGTGATATGCGCAACATGCAAGTCTATCTGTGCGGCGGTGAGTTGTTTGTTAAAAACCTGAGGAAACAGGTGTTTTTACAAGGCATTAGCTCTAAAAATATTCATTGTGATGCATTTTCTGTGCAACAAGTCTCAAATAACTTGAGTTAATCTAGATTCTCGATAGTTCGTTTAAATCTTTTTAATGGCGATTAATTACTGGCGAGCATGTCACGCTCTATCGCGTCGGCGCAGGTGATAGTAATCTCTATTTTTTGGCCATTGCTATTTCCTTGCTTAGCTAGTTTTAAGCTTTTGCTAACAACAGTTTCGGCTGAATAATGAAAGGCTTTACAGTCTTGTGCTATGGCGCGGCTTAATGCTGATACTGTTGGATCAATGATGGAAGCATTGTCATTTGGAAAAGCAGTTCGATGAGCGCCATTTTTTTGCTCTTTGTCAGTGATTAATATATAAGAAATTGCCATTAATACGGTTACAAAAAACAACCAAACTTGTTTATCTGTCATATCATTACCCAAAATTATTGCACGCATTTGGATAAGTCTAGACCATTGTTGTCAGATTGCTTTTTATTAGACCTATATTTAGCCCAATTCCAACTCTATATTGGTACAACCCTTATTACAGATTATTTTGGCAATGCCATTTTCTGCAGGAATTAGGGTTAATAATTGTTGGCAATGCGTGCAGTTTATTTTGTCACCGCGGCACACTTTTTTGATTAAGTTACGTTGTTGGGCGAATGATTCGGCGGCGCTTTTGTTTAGTGCTGAGAAGTCTATTGAAGTCATATTAGAATGCTTGAGTATTAAACGATAAAGAGAACTATCATACCCTCTGTTATAACGAAGCGCTAGCCAGTGTTATTTATCGTGCTTAATCGTGATACTCTGCTGTTTTCGACTGCTTAAAAGGTCAATTTGTGACTCCTATTATTGAACGCCGCGCCGCGGTTGATTGTTCACACCTGAGTTTTATCACTCAACCATTGCTGCAACGTGTTTACGGTGCGCGTGGTATTAGTGACGCCAAAGATCTGGAATATCAATTAAAAAATCTGTTAAACCCTGCCACTCTTAAAGGCAGTGATAAGGCGGCGGTTTTATTGCTCGATGCTATTAAGCAGCAAAAGCGCATTACCATTGTTGGTGACTTTGACGCCGATGGTGCGACTTCAACCGCTTTGTCATTGCTAACACTACGCCGCTTTGGGGCTAAAAATGTAGATTACATTGTGCCTAACCGTTTTGATTTTGGTTACGGTTTATCTACCCCTATTGTTGATATTGCCCATCAACAAGGCACCCAAATGATCATGACCGTGGACAACGGTATTTCGTCCATTGATGGCGTAGCGCGAGCGAAAGAGTTGGGCATGACGGTGTTAGTGACCGACCATCACTTGGCAGGAAATAGCTTGCCTATTGCCGACGCTATCGTTAATCCTAATCAACCCGATTGTACTTTTGCCAGTAAAAACTTAGCCGGTGTCGGTGTGGCATTTTATGTGATGCTGGCGTTGCGTGCACTAATGCGCAAAGAAAACTACTTTACTGAATATGGCATTGAAGAGCCAAACATGGCGGAGTTTTTAGATATTGTTGCGCTAGGTACTGTGGCCGATGTGGTGATCTTAGATAATAACAATCGGATCTTGGTCGAACAGGGCATCGCACGCATTAAAGCTAAACGTTGCCGCGTGGGCATTATTGCGTTATTAGAAATTGCCAATCGTAATATTAGTCGCTGCGTGGCCAGTGATATGGGTTTTGCTATTGGCCCGCGTCTTAATGCCGCAGGGCGTTTAGATGATATGTCACTTGGCATTGAATGTTTGGTCACGGACAATTATCAGCATGCCAAAGAAATTGCCATTGAGTTAGACGCCTTTAATAAAGATCGTCGTCAAATTGAAGCGGGCATGCAACAAGAAGCGCTTAAAATTATCGAGCAACTACCTTTTAGTCAAGGCGATGGCGACATTCCATTCGCTTTTGCGTTGTTTCATGCCGAGTGGCATCAAGGGGTAAGCGGCATTGTTGCCTCACGCATTAAAGATAAATTTCACCGCCCAGTGATTGTGTTTGCTGACGCGGGTGATGGCGAATTAAAAGGCTCTGGTCGCTCTATTGAGGGGCTGCATTTACGCGATTTATTGGAACGTGTGAATACGCTAGCGCCAGGCATGATCCTTAAATTTGGTGGTCATGCGATGGCAGCTGGTTTGTCTATTAAGCAAGAAGATTACCCAGCGTTTGCCAAACTGTTTGAATCCTTAGCGGAGCAAACACTCACTAAAGAGCAGCTTAGTGGAAAAATATTTAGTGACGGTGAATTGTCTGCCGCTGAATTTACCCTCGATATCGCTGGTCAACTCAGAAATGCGGGGCCTTGGGGACAAGGTTTCCCTGAGCCCTGTTTTGATGGCAAGTTTAGAGTCGTGCAGCAGCGCATTGTCGGTGACAAACATTTGAAGTTAGTCTTAGAACCAGAAGGCTCGCAATTAGTGGTCGACGCGATCGCTTTTAATGTTGATAGAGAGATTTGGCCTAATCCAAATATTGAGTGGGCCGAGGTTGCGTTTAAACTCGATATTAATGAATTTAGAAATCGTCAGACCTTGCAATTAATGGTGGAATATATTGCGCCAGTCTAGTCGTTAAAATTTTGCGTTGTAAGCACTGTAAAATGGCGTCTATAACGTAAGTTTCTATGGCTAGCCGCTATCTCTTTACCTGTTTTTTGGTTAGAATAGGCGGCTTTTTATCAGTATCATCAGCGGCGGAATAGCTTACATGTTCGAAGTGAACCCAGTTAAATATAAAGTTGAAGATTTACGCCAGCGTAGCAATGTGCTTCGGGGGTATCTTTGACTACGATCGTAATAGCGAACGTTTAGTCGAGGTTTCACGCGAATTAGCAGATCCAGCGGTGTGGAATGAACCTGAACGCGCTCAAGCATTAGGTCAAGAACGTAGCGAACTCGAAGCGGTGGTTAATACCATCGACACCATGGAGTCTGGCCTTGAAGATGTTGAAGGGTTAGTTGAGTTGGCCGTTGAAGCCGACGATGAAGAAACTTTCGAAGAAGCTAAAAGTGAATTAGCTGACTTAGAAACCATGTTAGAAAAGCTAGAGTTTCGCCGTATGTTTAATGGCAAGCACGACGCTAATAACTGTTACATGGATATTCAGTCGGGCAGTGGCGGCACCGAAGCGCAAGATTGGGCCAACATGGTACTGCGCATGTATTTACGCTGGGGCGAGGCAAAAGGTTTTAAAGTTGAACTGATTGAAGTCACCGCGGGCGATGTGGCAGGCATTAAAGGCGCGACCATTAAGTTTAGTGGTGACTATGCCCACGGCTGGTTGCGTACTGAAAGTGGTGTACATCGTTTAGTGCGTAAATCGCCATTTGATTCAAGCTCGCGTCGTCATACCTCATTTTGTTCTGCTTTTGTTTATCCCGAAGTTGATGATGATATTGAAATTGATATAAACCCAGCAGATTTACGCATTGATACTTACCGCGCATCTGGCGCTGGTGGTCAACACGTTAATAAAACAGATTCTGCGATCCGTATAACTCACTTGCCTACCAATACCGTAGTGCAATGTCAGGCTGACAGATCGCAACATAAAAACCGCGCGGCAGCGATGAAACAGCTTAAAGGTAAACTTTATGAGCTGGAAATGGACAAGCAAAACGCCGACAAGCAAGTATTAGAAGATGGCAAGGCGGATATCGGATGGGGCAGTCAAATTCGCTCTTACGTATTAGACGCTTCACGCATTAAAGATTTACGTACTGGAGTCGAAAGCTCCAATACCGGCGCCGTGTTAGACGGTGATCTAGACAAATTTATTGAAGCCAGTTTAAAGTCTGGTTTATAAACATATTCAAATAGTGGAAATATCATGAGCGAACAAAACAGCCCTGAAAATGAAGTAGTAGACGTTAACGAATTAGTAGCAGTGCGTCGTGAAAAATTAAACGAAATGCGTGCTAAAGGCCAAGCCTTTCCAAATGACTTTCGCCGTAAAGACATTTCTGACGATCTTCACCTTGCTTATGGTGGCAAAGAGAAAGAAGAACTGGAAGAGTTAAACGTTGAAGTGGCCGTGGCTGGTCGTATGATGACTCGTCGTATTATGGGTAAAGCAGCCTTTGCTACTATCCAAGATATGGGCACGCGCATTCAATTGTACGTTGCACGTGATTTATTGGCTGAAGGTTTTTATAACACCGAATTCAAAAAATGGGATTTGGGCGATATAATTGCCGCGAAAGGTGTTTTGTTTAAAACCAAAACTGGCGAATTATCTATTCGTTGTAGCGAAGTGCGTATCTTAACCAAAGCATTGCGCCCATTGCCTGATAAGTTCCATGGTTTGGCTGATCAAGAAACCTGTTACCGTCAGCGTTATTTAGATCTAATTGCTAACGAAAAATCTCGTGAAGTATTTAAGATCCGCTCTAAAGTTGTTGCCTTTATCCGTAACTACTTAACGCAAAAGAACTTCATGGAAGTTGAAACGCCAATGATGCAGGTTATCCCTGGTGGCGCAACGGCCCGTCCATTTAAGACATTCCATAATGCATTAGACATGGACATGTATTTGCGTATCGCGCCAGAGCTAAACCTTAAGCGTTTAGTGGTTGGTGGTTTTGAAAACGTATTTGAAATTAACCGCAGTTTCCGTAACGAAGGTTTGTCAACGCGCCATAATCCAGAATTTACCATGCTTGAATTCTACTGGGGTTACGCGGATTTCAATATGTTGATGGATTTAACCGAAGACATGTTACGTGAATTAGCGTTAAGCGTTAAAGGCACGACCCAGATCAATTATCAAGGTAATGAATTTGATTTTGCACAGCCGTTCATTCGGATGACCGTTGTTGATGCTATCTTAAAGTACACGCCTGGCACCACCGTTGAACAAGTGAATGATCTTGAGCAAGCGACTAAAATCGCTAAAGACTTAGGCATTGAAGTTAAAGACAACTGGGGCTTAGGTAAAATTCAAATTGAGATATTTGAAGAAACTGGCGAGCATCAATTAATGCAACCTACCTTTATTACCGAATATCCAGCTGAAGTTTCACCGCTAGCTCGTCGTAATGATAACAACCCATTCATTACCGATCGTTTTGAATTCTTTGTTGGTGGTCGTGAAATTGCTAACGGTTTCTCTGAATTAAATGATTCAGAAGACCAAGATCAGCGCTTCTTAGATCAAGTGGCTCAAAAAGATGCTGGTGATGACGAAGCGATGTTCTACGATGCTGATTACATCACAGCCCTAGAATATGGTTTGCCACCAACCGCGGGTGAAGGTATTGGTATCGATCGTTTAGTGATGCTTTATACAGATGCACCATCTATTCGTGACGTATTATTGTTCCCACATATGCGTCCTCAAGCATAACGTCAATTAGCATAAAAAAGCCCCGCTAACTTTTTGTTAGCGGGGCTTTTTTTTTGGTGATTTTAGTCGAAAATTAAAATGATGAAATTTTTTATGATTAAGCTAGGTCTTTGAAGAGGAATCTATTTATCAGGAAAAGTTAATGAAAAAATTGTTAGTTATTTGTGCGTTGTTTTTATCCTCATCTGTTTACGCAGGTCAAATGGTGAAGTTTACTGAAGCTGGTTTTAAGCAGCTGCAACAAGAAAACGCATCAATATTGATCGACGTACATGCCTCATGGTGCCCAACTTGTCGTAAGCAAGGAAAGGTCATTAAAAAATTCCTTAAGCAAAATCCAAATAGTGATTTAACCGTGCTTAAACTTGATTACGACAAGCAGAAAAAATGGGTTAAATACTTTAAGGCCTTTAGGCAAAGTACCTTAGTCATGTACAAAGGTAAGACCGAAATTGCTCGTTCTATTGCACAGACTGATGAAAAGAAGCTGTATAACCTTTTCTCATTAATTAAGTAGGTGATATGGAATTCACTGCATTCTTTTTTAGTTTTGTAGCGGGCATTCTAAGCACGCTTTCACCCTGTGTTTTTCCTATATTGCCGATTATTATTGCTAGTGCGTTGCAACATAGTCGTCAGGGGTTAATCGCATTGATTATGGGAATTTCTTTATCTTTTGCTATTGCGGGCAGTTTAATTAGCTATGCGGCGGTTGCTTGGGACTTTGATATTAGTGTCATTAAAAATATCAGTGCTTATCTATTATTGGCCTTTGGCTTGGTGATTCTCATTGAGCCACTCAATCAGAAGTTTAGCCAATTAGCGTCTCAATTAATGAGTCGCGGTAATAATAAAGTCGCAACCTATCAAGCGACTGGCTTTGGCGGTCAGTTTATTTTAGGGCTGTTGCTTGGTTTTGTATGGACACCTTGTGTTGGGCCAACATTAGGCGCTGCCATATCACTTGCGATCCAGGGCGATAGCCTGCCTATTGTGTTTTCGATTATGCTGGTATTTGGCATGGGCGCAGGCGTGCCGCTATTAGTCTTGGGAAGCTTGTCAGGAAAAATCATCAATCGAGAAAAATTAACTAAGCATGTTCATTTGATGAAAAAAGTACTGGCGGTATTTTTAATACTTATTGCGCTGAGTATTTTGCTTGGTTTGGATCGTCACCTCGAAACTCTGTTAGTTGAAATGATGCCAGATTGGCTGACCGATTTAACAACGTCTATTTAACAACTCAATGATGGCTCCTCAATAAATAACTATTATGTAGTTATTTGTTGACAGTTATTACTTATTAAAACTATTATGTAGTTATTACTAGCCGACAGAGAAAATACATATGGCCAATAAGCAAACGTATTTAGGTGAATTTGAACATTTCGTTTTACTTAGCATTATGCATTTGGGTGATCAAGCCTATGGCGTAACAATAAGGCAGCAGTTGAAACAGTCGATAGACAGAGATGTGTCATTAGGCGCTTTGTATTCAACGATTGAACGTTTAGAGAAAAAGGGATTTATTACGTCTAGAAAAGGAGAAGCTAAACCTGAGCGAGGAGGTAAAGCTAAACGATTGGTTCGTGTATCGGCGTTGGGCATAAGCATGTTGTCAGCCTCAAAGTTGCAGTTTGAAACCATGTGGCGCAACATTCAAATATCGGAGAATAATTATGCATAATACATTACTTAATTTATCTATTTGGTTTATTCAACACATAGCACCGAATAACATAAACGATGACTTATCGGGTGACTTAGCGGAAGAATACACCCAGCATATATTGCCTGAGCAGGGCAGTGTTAAAGCTTCTTTGTGGTTATTACGACAAACCTCCCTAACATGTGCGCATTATGTATTCACATTTGTTAATGGCATCGCTTTTATTGTTGCCTTAATTGGCCTTAGTATTTTTTCTTTATTAGCAGCCGCTATATTTTGGCTGTCTAATGTACCCTCATTTGACGTATCATTGTGGCAAACATGGTCACAGCAGGCTTCGCATCATCGTTTAGTATTTGAACCTGATTTTTGGCAGTTTATAGCGCAATTTTATGCCGATGGTTTTCTAGTAAGTTCATTTTACAACTGGATAGATGTTACAGCGGTTTTTTATTCATTACTTGCACTATATGTCCTTGCTAAACTGGATAAGGCAAAGACACTAACCGCGTTTAAATATGCATTATCTGCCATCGCGCTAATGTCAGTACCATATTTATGGGGTACATACCAATTCCTGTTTAATGATATGGTGACAGGGCCTCAAACTGGTCCAATAGTCGCGACTATGTGGTTAACTATCATGTATATGATATTGCCTACGACTTATCAATTGGCCAAAAAAACTGCCAATAGGCGAACACTAACGCTTAGTGATTAATTTCAACATGAGCGGCATGGCGACATAAGTAATAATCGGCACAATGAGCGCAACCGAAATAAAGGTCACGACAAAATGCTGATCACTAATATGCTCTGCTACCCAAGGCGGAATAAAATAGACCAATGGCAGCAATGCAATAAAGGTAAACAACGCCATCAAATGTTTACTTGGTTTTTTCTGTTGCTGCCTTTCGTGTTGCCTTGCATATCGCTCAGTCATCGCTATCTCGTTCCTGTATTTAATCGTTAGCTAATAATAATGAGTTGAGCATCTGTTTTCGCTTTAAATGTTAAGCCATATTTAACTCGAATTAAACTTCTCGCCATTACTTGTTTCCCGTTTATTGTCGCTGCTCCTTTACTTAGATAAGCCATCGCTTCGCCAGGGTGATTAAACTCTTGGCCGCTTTAGCATTAGCCACATAAATCGAGGTATTGCTGTGAAAAGTCTGCTGCTGTTTTTTATCACCGCCATAAATCTTAACTAACTTACCTTGTTGTGGCTGATAAACCTTGTAGCCAGCTTTCTCTCCTTTATTATCAGGCAATACCCAAAGCTGGATCATTTGGTTAGGCGTGCTGTTAGGATTTACTTCATTGTGAGAAAAACCTTGTGCGCCCGCACGTTGTACTTGAACATCACCTGCGTTTAAACTCGCGCCATGTTCTAAAGAGCCTTTGTGCGCAACTTGTCCATGCACCATCACTGAAATGACATCGATTTCTTTATGTGGGTGCATGCCTGTTTCGCCAAATGGCTTAAAGTTGGCGTCCGCTAAATAAACAAAGTTACCAATACCATCGACTTCACCCGCGTTGGCGCGGCGTTTAAAAACTTTTGAATCCATCACAAAACGACGTTCTAATAATCCGGCGAAACCACCTTGGGCTAATTCTGTATATTGTAAAATTTCCATCATGTTCTCTACCTGCATGTAATTGATGAAGCAAGTATGATTGTTTTAGTTTTATTGATATATAAGCTAAAGTATCAAACATTGTTCTATTTAAAGTAATAATAGTGATGAAAGATGATTTAAATGACATGATGGTGTTCAAAAGTGTTGCTGAATTAGGAAGTTTTACCGCAACGGCTTTGGCACTCGGTTTACCCAAATCAAACATTAGCCGTAAGATCACACGATTAGAAACAGCACTTGGTGCTCGACTATTAGAGCGCACCACTAGAAGTTTGAATTTAACGGAAATAGGGCGAGTTTATCTGGCGCATTGTCAGCGAATATTTGATGAGATATACAGTGCCAATCGATGCATCGACATTATGTCAAATACTCCACAAGGTAAAATTAGGATTGCGGCATCTATATCAGGAGGACAATCGCTTATTGCTCCGGTATTAGGATTATTTAGTCAGCAGTTCCCCGACATAACATTAGATCTACAATTAAGTAATCGACGAGTCGATGTCATTAACGAAGCATTTGATGTCGCCATTCGCATTGGACCATCGGCTGACTCATCGATGATTTCGAAAAAGTTGTGCCGTGTTAAGTTGAGTTTATTTGCCAGTGATAATTACCTAACAGGCAATACAGCGATTAAACAGTCCACCGATGTTGCTAATCACGCCTGCTTATATATGAACGCATTAGATGAACTAGCTAGTTGGTCTCTGATTAATGAGTCTGAGAATGTACAAATCTCGTTAAAGCCACTCATGTTTTGCAATGACTACACAACATTGGCGCAAGCAAGCATCAACCATATGGGAGTTTGCATGTTGCCCGACTATATAGCGGATAAGTACCTAAAGAATAATCAACTGATGGCTGTATTACCGAATTGGTCTGGTCCTTGTATAGATATTTACGCCGTTTATCCAAGTCGTGGTGGTGTGACGCCAAAGCTAAGGGCATTATTAGATTTTTTAACCGATCAACTTTCACAATAAATAAGAAGCAAGAGAAGGATGAATAAGTCATTTAAGATAACAATAGAGCAAGTCCACGCAGGTTATGATTTAACGATTAGTAAAGATCAGCAATCTGCAACCTTACTAATGCCAGATAAAGAGCAAGCTAATAGCATTGCACAAAAAATTATTAACCTAGCTGAACAACATAATATGACAATCAACGCGGCATGCAGTCTATTTAATACGGGCGCTGCAATGTATATACCCGTCATCCTTGAAACCGCAGCTTTATTGTCGGCGGATTCGAATCACAATCACATATAATGCATAAGCTCAGGTGATTCGAACCTTGACAGCTTCACTGCAATTCCAATTATTTTGGGTATAGCAACAATCTACGACCAAATTCCGATAATAATGCCTGATTGTTATTCGGTTTGATTGCTAAATAAGCGAACGGCGTAAAGTTAACAAAAAGCCCTTGCCAAGACTCAGAAGTTCTCTATAATCCGCCTCACTGAAACGGGGAAGCAGCCACTTATTCGAAACGCTTAGGCGTCACAATAACTAGCTACCAAGCGCTTCAGAGAAGAAAACGACTTAATTTAAAATCTTTTAATTTAAACGTTGACTTCGAATTTGGAAAGCGTATTATACGCATCCCAACGCAACGAGCCACACGGTTTGAAGCGCTTCTCCTGCCTAACTTTAACGAGTTTTGAAAGTCGAGATAAAACGTTCTTTAACAATTAGTATTCAAATAAACTGTGTGGGCATTTGAGAGTTTATCCTTTAAAAATGAATTTAGTATTCATTTTTTAGATAAACGAGTTAGGTACTGAGGTTCTTAACGATACATGTCTACACGATGAAATAGAGATATTTCAAAGTTATGATAAGCGTAACACTACGATTGACCTTAGGGTTGAAAGTAGAGGTTAAGCTAGTATTCATTGAGACCTTAGCTTATTAAATTAAGCATCAAATTTTTAATTGAAGAGTTTGATCATGGCTCAGATTGAACGCTGGCGGCAGGCCTAACACATGCAAGTCGAGCGGAAACGATGATAGCTTGCTATCAGGCGTCAAGCGGCGGACGGGTGAGTAATGCTTGGGGAACTGCCCAGTCGAGGGGGACAACTATTGGAAACGATAGCTAATACCGCATACGCCCTACGGGGGAAAGGAGGGGACTCTTCGGAGCCTTTCGCGATTGGATGTACCCAAGTGGGATTAGCTAGTTGGTGAGGTAATGGCTCACCAAGGCGACGATCCCTAGCTGGTTTGAGAGGATGATCAGCCACACTGGAACTGAGACACGGTCC
>JABSRV010000060.1 GCA_013214905.1 Psychrobium sp.
CATGCCAGCCAATTTGCGTAAGGTCGTTAAGCCGACAGTTGAAACCATGGAAGCACTACCAACGGTTATCTTAGGGTTTCTAGCGGGGTTATGGCTAGCGCCGATTGTTGAAAAACAGCTGCCGTTTATTATTATGAGCGTGCTGCTGGTACCGCTAGCCATCGTACTATTTGCTTATGTGCACCATAAATTGCCAAGTCGTTTGCGCTATTGGCTCAATGAAGAATACAGCAGCCTGTTACTAATCCCTTTAATTCTTGGTGTCTCGGCGTTTTGTTACTGGCTTAGTCCTATGGTCGAGACGGCGTTTATGGGGGGAGATGCGCGGATGTTTATTAGCAATGAGCTAGGTATCGACTTTGATCAACGTAATGCATTAGTCGTGGGCATTGCCATGGGCTTTGCGGTTATTCCAACTATATTTTCAATTACCGAAGATGCCATATTTAGTGTGCCGGGGCATTTAAGCAATGGCTCGTTAGCATTGGGCGCAACACGTTGGCAGACCTTGGTGGGAGTGGTGCTGTTAACCGCTAGCCCAGGTATATTTTCAGCGGTGATGATGGGACTTGGTCGTGCGGTAGGTGAAACAATGATCGTGCTAATGGCCACTGGCAATACCCCCATCATGGATTGGAATATTTTTGAAGGTATGCGAACCTTATCCGCGAATGTGGCGGTCGAAATGCCAGAGTCTGAAGTAGGTTCTAGTCATTATCGGGTATTGTTTTTAGCGGCCTTTGTTTTATTTATCTTCACCTTTTTCTTCAACACCATCGCTGAGTTAGTTCGCCAGCGATTACGTGAAAAATATGGATCATTATAATGGTTAAGTGGCATAAAAGTGGTTCGCCATGGATTTGGTTAACGTCCGGCGCAGTGAGTATTAGTTTAATCGCGGTATTAGGGTTGCTTGGGTTGATCGCATGGCGCGGGCTTATTTATTTTTGGCCTGCAACAATTTATCAATTTGATGTGCAGCGTAGTGACGGACAGATTGAACAAGTGATTGGTGAGATTTACGACAGTGAATTAATTCCGGCGCAGCAACTACGTGATAAAGGCGTGGCAGTAGCGAGTGACATAACAGATGTGAAATCACTGCTGGTTAAAACCGGCAACCGTGAATTCGTTGAACTTGATTTTCGCTGGTTACTACAACCAACCATCACCAAACAACTGATCCCGTTAGATCTTGCTGTGTTTGAACGTTTAAAAAATGGTAACTTTTATGGCTACATCGACAGCGTAACCGTCGATGGACAGAGTTTTAGCGGTGATGTCGCCAAACTGATGCCATTGTTAGAAGAAAGCATAGCGCGTGCCAATGACTTAAATGACGCCGCTGATGCATTGCAAAATGGTGATATTTCGGCGATTAATTATCAGCTTGAAAAAATGCGATTACAACAACGTCGTCTAGAGCTTGATAATCTATTTAGCGACGAAAAACGCCAAGCATTGCAACAATCTCGTGATGAATTAACCGCTAAATATCTCATTTTAGAGAAAAAATTATTTACATTCCGTGACGCGACTAAGCGAGACTTCGTGACGGTGCGAGATATGCGCGGTGAACTGGTGCCACTAAATATATCCAATATTCTTGACGCCAACTTACCCAATCAAATGGGCATCTTTAGTAAGTTCGCGCACTGGTTAAGTGCCATGGGAAGTTTTGTCATTGACGATCCCCGCGAAGCTAATACGGAAGGCGGGGTTTTCCCGGCTATTTTCGGCACCATTTTCATGGTAATGCTAATGGCGGTTATTGTGACGCCATTTGGCGTAGTCGCGGCGATTTACATGCACGAGTATGCTCAAAAAGGCATAGTGATTAAGTTTATCCGCATTGCGGTTATCAATTTGGCGGGCGTACCGTCGGTGGTTTACGGGGTATTTGGCCTTGGATTCTTTGTCTATATTTTAGGTGGCTCTATTGACGATTTATTCTATCCTGAAGCGTCCCCATCACCTGTATTTGGCAGCCCTGGCGTATTGTGGTCGGCACTAACCTTAGCCATTTTAACATTGCCAGTGGTGATAGTTTCAACCGAGGAAGGGTTATCGCGTATTCCAATGGCGCTGCGTCAAGGCAGTTTGGCACTAGGCGCAACAAAAGCAGAAACACTCTGGAAAATAGTTGTGCCAATGGCTAGTCCTGCAATAATGACCGGACTTATTCTTGCGGTTGCTCGCGCGGCTGGTGAAGTCGCGCCGTTAATGCTGGTGGGCGTGGTAAAAATGGCGCCATCGTTACCCCTTGATACAAATTTCCCTTTCTTGCATTTAGAACGAAAGTTCATGCACTTAGGGTTTCATATTTATGATGTAGGCTTTCAAAGCCCTAACGTAGAAGCGGCGAGACCATTAGTTTTCGCGTCATCATTTTTGTTAGTGACGGTGATTATTGGCTTGAACATGACCGCCATTGGCATTCGTAATCACTTACGTGAAAAATATCGTTCGTTAGAACATTAAGACTAGGATTTATTAATGATTAATCTAGACCCAATAAACTTGGATCCGTTGCAGCACAGCAAGCCGAAGTTTGACTTGGCAAATTTAAGTGACGCAGATACTTCTTTTTCCATTGAGCAGCTTAATTTGTTTTACGGCGACAAACAGGCGCTCAAAGATGTTTCTATGCGTATACCCAAAGGGCAAGTGACGGCGTTCATCGGCCCGTCTGGCTGTGGAAAGTCAACCTTACTACGATGTTTAAACCGCATGAATGACCTGATCGACAATTGCCATATTAAAGGCAAGATATTGCTAGATCAGCATGATATTTTTGATCGAAGCGTTGACGTCGCTACCTTGCGTCGCCGTGTTGGCATGGTGTTTCAGCGTCCCAATCCATTTCCAAAGTCTATCTATGAAAATGTTGTGTATGGCCTGCGCTTGCAAGGCGTTAGAGACAGGCGTCAGTTAGATCAAGCTGTGGAAGAGTCATTGCGCGGCGCGGCATTATGGAATGAAGTCAAAGATCGTTTACACGACAATGCATTGGGCTTGTCTGGTGGTCAGCAGCAGCGCTTAGTGATAGCTCGCGCGATAGCGATTGAACCTGAGGTCTTATTGCTTGATGAGCCAACCTCGGCGTTAGATCCTATTTCTACCTTAGTGATCGAAGAATTGATTACCGAACTTAAAGATAAATTTACAGTGGTTATTGTCACGCATAACATGCAACAAGCGGCGC
Organism: Psychrobium sp.; assembly: GCA_013214905.1. Taxonomy (GTDB): domain Bacteria; phylum Pseudomonadota; class Gammaproteobacteria; order Enterobacterales; family Psychrobiaceae; genus Psychrobium. The sequence continues at coordinate 3,206 of JABSRV010000060.1, forward strand.
GTGTATCAGACAATACGGCCTTTATGTACATGGGTGAGTTAATCGAATATAGCGACACCAATACGTTATTTACCACCCCGACGACAAAGCAAACTGAAGACTACATTACTGGCCGTTACGGTTAATAGGATTTATTATGGATAATCAAAATTTAAAACGTCATATCTCGGGGCAGTTTAATACCGAGTTAGACAACATTCGTAACCGCGTTCTATTAATGGGCGGCTTGGTTGAGAAACAACTAACCGATGCCATCGTTGCCATTAGCACGCTGGAGCAACCCTTGGCGGAAGCGGTTATCGCTAACGATGCTAAGGTTAATGCCTTTGAAGTATTGATTGACGAAGAGTGCACCCGAATTATTGCTAAACGTCAGCCTGCTGCTGGCGATTTACGCCTTATTTTTGCCATCTCAAAAACAGTGACCGACTTAGAACGCATTGGTGACAGTGCAAAAAAACTGGCTAAAGTTGCGTTAGAAAAGAACGCTAAAAGCCAAGGTAATTTATTAGTCAGCCTAGAGAATTTAGGCCGAGCTTGCATTGCCTTATTGCATGAAGTGCTTGATTGTTTTGCTCGCATGGACGCCAAAGGGGCGTTTGACGTACATAGCAAAGACAGATTAATAGACGCTCAATACGAAAGCATGATGCGTGAATTAATGACCTACATGATGGAAGATCCCCGCTCAATCCCCAGCATCATGGAAGTGATGTGGGCGGCGCGCGCGTTAGAGCGAGTAGGCGATCGGGTGCAAAACATTGCAGAGTACGTGATTTACTTTGTACGCGGTAAAGACATTCGCCACCTCGACGACGAGCAAATTGCCTTATTACGTGATTAATTCATTTAAAATGTCATTACAATCTTGTGATGACATTTTTTGTCACAAATTTAATACCTCCATTTAGACTATTTATTCATTACCGATAACTAATTACGTTATTATCTCGCGCAATAACCCTTAAATGTTTACGGTCATTTAGTCCGCGAGAAATTAATGAATAACCTGTTAATCGATTCACAACCCCGTTCTTTACCATACACATCAAACAAGCTGACGATGTTAGCGCTTACTGTCACCATGCTACTTTTTCATGCAAATGCCCTTGCCGATGAATCAAATAATCAAACGAATCAGGCCGTGGTAGTTTACGGTGATAGTTACTTTAAAGATTTTAGTGTATTAACCGCCGATGAAATGATTCGTTTGATTCCCGGCACTAATGGTGTGATGAGCAATAATGGTGGCGGTGGTCGTGGATTTGGTGCGGGCGGGCAGCAGATATTAATTGATGGCAAACGTGTTTCAGGTAAATCTAATGGTGTGATGCAAACCCTTAGCCGCATTACCACGGCACAGGTTGCACATATTGAATTGATCCGCGGCGGGGTTAGTGGTCTAGAAGTGCAAAGCAAAGGATTATTGGTCAACGTAGTCTTGCGAAAAGATCGCAGTAACTCTAGCACTATGTGGCGTGTGGACACTGGTTATGCCAGCGCCGCTGGGCTTAGCCCAAATATGAAAATCAGCCATAACGGTAAATCAAACGCCTTATCTTATATGGTGGAAGCGCAAGTTAAGCGTGATAACAATGCTAGTGCTTGGACTAACGATTATCAAAGCACTCAAGGTAAGCGTTTGGAGACAAGGAACAACAACACCGATGATCGCCGCGATAGTGCAAGCATTGCCACCAACCTGAGTTACGAGCGTGAAAATGGCGACTCTTGGCGCCTTAATGCGCTATATCTCCTAGGGGATAGTGAACGATCACGTTACACCGGACAAAATGTTTATTTGAATGGTCAAGTTACTCGTAGCAGTTTTACTCGTCTTAGCCAGGATGAAAATTATGATTGGGAATTTGGCGGTGATTACGCGTTGACATTTTCTAGTGATGCCAAGGTGAAGATTATGTTTATTACTAACCAAAAGCATCAAGACGATGTTAGGCATAGTGATACCAGCGATTCAACAAAATCTGTCATTCGCCAAGAAAAAATCATCCGCAGTTCTTGGGCAAATCAGTTACTGCAAAAACATGACATTGAATTCGCTGCCGAAGTTGCCTTAAACAGTTATTCAAGTGATTTTAATTTGTCTTACCAAAGTGATGGCGTTTTAGAATATTTTGATGAGCAGTTCTTTATTGACGAGAAACGCGCTGAATTGTTTGCTTCCCATTCTTATACATTTGATAACGCGGTGGTATTGCAAAGTTCATTAACCGCTGAAGCATCCCAAATTGGCAATGCGGGAGCCAAGCGGGATTATTCATTCTTAAAACCACGCGTTAATTTAACCATCGATTTGTCACCTCGTGAGCAATTAAGGTTAACCGTCGAGCGAAAAGTTTCACAATTAGGCTTTCATCGTTTTACTTCTGGTTTTGATGTTGAAAATAGTGAAGTGAGAAAGGGCAACCTAAACCTAACGCCACAGCACAGTTGGGATTATTCAATCGTTTATGACAAGCGATTATTGGATGATGCAGGCACCGTAGAATTTGAAGTTCGTTATCAGGATATTAGCGATCATTCACGAAAAATGGACTCAACTATCTATCAAACAGTTAATAGCGAGACGGGGCTGAAATTAGACATTGCCTCTGATGATTTGGTCTATCTATCGTCACCGACAAATGATGGCAAGGCAAGCGTATTAGATTTAATCGTACGCTCTAGCTTACGTCTCGATGGGCTTGGTTTGCAAGGCGCAGTATTGTCTGGCGACTATCGCTGGCGTGATAGTGACATGCTTGACCCATTTACGGCTAAGCATCGCCAATTAGATTGGAATGCTCAAAACCAATGGGGCGTAAAATTTAGACATAATATTAGTGATAGCAGTATTTCATACGGCATGGACTATTCGTATTCGGGTGTTAAAGGGTATACCAACATCAGAGATACGTTTGAGAAAGAGGGAGAATATTCAAATTCGGCTTTTATAGCGATGAACATATTCGGTGACATTAAGATGACGTTGCGGGTTGATAGCATTGTAGAAAGCCGCCCTAAGAATATTTATACCCGTTACAATAGCCATATTCAGAGTAATGACGTTGAATACCTTAGAATCGGTATTCGCGAACGAAATGCTTATTTCAGTTTGTCGTTGCAAGGGCGTATATAGTCGATTCAGCGGCAATAAAAAGGGAACAACCACTGGTTGTTCCCCTATCATTGTCTTATGGATGGTTTTATAAACAGTCTTATAAACGATGGTTAATCATTTTATTAGCAAGCTTCTGCTGTCTATTCTTCGCTGAAAATATCGCTAAAAGTAACAAAAACGCAGCAATAAAACCCAAACCTCCGCTATTTACGGCTTTCTTTTGAACAGGGAAGGTTAGTGAAATAAGCACTGGATCATGATCCGATGATCTATACATGTTGCCATACTTTGCCATGTCACCTGTGTACTTAACGCCATATTCTAACAAGGTTGATTCACTCGCATTGATGTTCCATTCTGTCGCATCAACAATGTGTGGCAATAGTGATGGCGATGCCAGTATATAGTCTAGTGTGCCGACTACGTCCTTAAATGAATAACCGTAGGCCTTAGGATGTTTTAAGGCGACGGCGTTAACATAGCCAAAAGACGTGGTAATTTTCGCGCCTTCGTTACCATGTAATAAACGACCTGAATTAGCGTCACCACCAATGTAGGTATCGCGTGCCGCTAATATTTGATGTGCTTGAACTACCTTATCGCGATTAGTGAGTACAAGTAGTGGATCTTCATGCCCATAAGAGTTCAAATCGCCGACGATAAGCGTATGTCCTGCAACGTTAGCTAATTGCTGGCCAAGATGAAAAGCACCAGACACTCTAAAGTTTTCACACGAACCTTGACGATCAACGTCTTTATATTTTTGCTGAGCAACATCTTCCCAACAAGTCGAGCCCTTTGATTTAAAGTGATTAACCGATACGGTAAGTGTTTCACCACTGGCCTTTAGCAAGAACGTTGGGGTAACCGCGTCGCGCATATAGTTATTGCCTGACTCTTTACCTGATTTGGGGGCATGTTGTTGCGGCATGTCAATAATGCGCAGTGATTGTAAACTTGCAACACTAGGGCGATAGATAACTTGATTGGTGATAGCGCCGGTGCCGATGAACTTAATATCTTTATCTTGTGCCATGACATATTGCTTGTCAGTGCCGAATTTTTCATTTACACGAGATAACAGGTCTGCAAGTGCCGATTTTTCACCATAACCATTGTTCTCAATTTCCATTAAACCAATGATATCTGCGTCAAGGGCGACAATGGCCGCGACAATCTTTTTAGCCTGCATCGAGAATTCTTGCTTGGTATTAGCGCCACGGCTTTGACCTTGGGGATTAGCGCTGCCGCCAAAAGGAGAGTTGAAGTAATTTAAAACATTAAAGGTCGCCACTGTAACATCACCGGCCTTAAGTGGCGGGGTAATGGTGCGAATATTGAGGTGGCTAAAGTTACTCGCATTAACGTTTTTCGTTACATACAAACGAAAGTTGTCATAAGAGTATGCCAAAACACCGGTTAATGAATTAACTTGATCGCCAATGCGTAAGTAATTATCGCTGCCAGTGGTATTTTCGTTCGCTTGGCCAAATTCTTGATACCAAGGTATCTCGCCATTATTCGCTTTATTAAAAGACTCTACGACAACAAGGCGCTGCACATTAGATAAGTGCTGCGCTTTGCTTTGCGGTGAATTAGCTGCAAAGTATTGATTTGCTTGGCTGTTAACCGCGCCTTGAGCTAGCGCCATGTTATTGCGACGCGCCGAGCGATCATAACCAAAGGTTCGGGTGATCAACATATTTGATTGCGGGGTAAATTCGATCAACATGCCTTCAAATCGCTCTAACGTTTGCTGGAATGACTTATCCTTAGGATGAGCCTCAACAATCGTTGCTGCAATATTAACGTGTTTACCACTAGGTGATAACTGTGTCGCTCTAATCTGGGTCCAACCGTAAGTTTCTTGCACGCTACCGGTAACGTTGACTATATCGCCGATTTTTAGCGAATGTAGACCGAGCATTTCGCTACTTGCACTAACAAAAATACCGTCTGAGGTTAGTGGGTTATTATCGCCTGTAACATCTTGCATGAAAAAACCAGTGCGTAAATCTTTGCCTAGCTCTTTGGTGACGATAGCGGTTATCGCGCCACTTACTAGCACCAGTTGTCGACTATCGTTGTTTTCAAGTAATGGCGAGCTACTGCCTTGGCCTTGAATATCCATAATGCTAAATGATGTAGCTGGCAAAGCACTAGTGCTAGCGTTGGCATGAGCTGTGGTTAAACCTGCCAGAAGTAGAAGGAGCAATTTATTGGTCATAGTTATCTCTTTTATGCTGTGAAATCAGCGCGCTGCATTAATAATCCCGAGAATAACATGCTGGTGGCGGCAAACAACGCTGCGGTTTTTCAATTGATTAATTTTATGTGAAACACATCACGTTCTGTGGCAGCGGTTACTTCGACTATACTGTACCCATAATCAATGAAGATGCAGGTTTTGTAACGCTCTAAAACGCAATCTACTGTGTTGCGTTCAATCCCAATAGCCAGCTATTACTCAATCACGCGCCTTGTATATCGGATTTTATATCATTTACAAATTCCCGCATTTCCAATGATCACGGGTATAAACATCCTTAACGACAACATAGGGCTTGCAGATGAACCATCATAAAGGCGTGACATTGGTTGAGTTGATGGTCGTTTTATCAATATTTTTGATATTAACGGCGGTCACCGTGCCGTCAATTTCGGCTATTTTGCAACAAAATAAAATGAACGTGGCGGTGAATAATTTACTGCGTCTTAATAACATGGCTAGACAATACGCAATCAGGCAACAGGTTATTGTTACCGTGTGCCCGTCAATTGATGGACTAAAATGCACAAGGCAGTGGACACTAGGGCAACTGGCATTTGTTGATATTAATGCTAACCGAAAACTTGATGGTCTTGATCGGGTCGTGCATTTTAATAGTACATCGTCACCGGACATTTCGATCACTTGGCGATCGTTTCGTAGTCGAAATTTTTTGCAATACTCGCCCCGAGGTTGGACCAACTATTACAATGGCACCTTTAGATTTTGTTTTAGTGGCACAGATTTGTCGTATAACCGGGCAATTATTATTAATAGACCTGGTCGCACAAAAAAGTCGGTTGATGGTAATAAAGATGGGGTACATGAGGATAGTGCGGGTAAAGAAATTCGCTGTGATGTTAAATAAAACGATAACATCACAGCGAATAGTTGAGTACTCTTTACATAAAATGCGAGTTAAATACGAGCGGCTAGCTCTGCGCCTTGTCTAATGGCGCGCTTGGCATCAAGTTCACCAGCAAAGTCAGCACCACCAATAAGGTGAACGACTACGCCGGCTTCTTCTAAGCCTTGCTGTAAAGAACGTTGCGACTCTTGACCTGTACAAATAACAATATTATCGACCTCAAGAATACGCGGTGTATTGTCTTCTAAAATATGCAAACCTTGATCATCAATTTTGACATATTCAACGCCGCCGACCATTTCAACCGTGCGCTTCTTCAACGCCGCGCGGTGGATCCAACCTGTAGTCGGTTGCAGTGATTTACCAAAACGTTCGGTTTTACGCTGCAGCATATAGATCTGGCGTGCCGACTCTGGTCGCTGTTGCATAACACCACCAACACCGCCAGGCGCGGTAATTGACGTATCAATGCCCCATTCTTTGATCCATAAATCTAAGTTAACCGTATGCGATTGGCCTTTTTCGGTTAAGAATTCACAAATGTCGTAACCAATGCCACCCGCGCCTAAGACGGCAACACGCGGACCAATGCTTGCTTCACCGCTAAGCACTTGCTGATAGTTGAAAACCATCGGATTATCGATACCTTCAATAGTAGGGATACGTGGCTTGACACCTGTGGCTAGGATGACTTCGTCAAAACCAGCTTCTTTAAGATCACTCACACTTTGATTGCTCTTTAGATGCACATTGATTTTTTGACGATCGAGTTCGCCAATAAAATAATTCAACGAATCAACAAATTCTTCTTTACCAGGCACATTTTTAGCCAGATTAAATTGACCACCTAATTGATCTTTCGCTTCAAAGAGGCTGACTTGATGACCACGCTGCGCTGCGTAAATAGCAAAAGCCATGCCGGCCATGCCGCCGCCAATTACCGCTAATTTTTTCACATTGCTCGTGCTTTCAAAATTTAATTCGGTTTCATAACACGCGCGAGGATTGACCAAACAACTGGCACGCTTTTGCTTAAATACGTGATCCAAACACGCTTGATTACAAGCGATGCAAATATTGATGCTGTCGCTTTCGCCGCGAGCCGCTTTATTAACAAACTCACTGTCGGCTAACATTGGACGGGCCATTGAAACCATGTCTGCGTCGCCGCGACTTAGGATGCTTTCTGCTACCTCTGGGGTATTAATGCGGTTAGTCGTGATCAGCGGAATGGACACTTCTTTTTTCATTTTAGCGGTTACCCAGCTAAAAGCGGCGCGAGGCACCGAGGTCGCAATCGTTGGAATACGCGCTTCATGCCAGCCAATACCAGTATTTAATATGGTTACGCCTTCTTGCTCTAACGCTTTAGCAAGCTCAACCACTTCATCCCATGTGCTGCCTTCATCAACCAAATCAAGCATTGATAATCTAAAGATGATGATAAAGTCTTTGCCGACCTTTTTACGAGACGCTTTAACTATTTCTAACGCTAGGCGCATGCGGTTTTGGTAACTGCCGCCCCATTGGTCTTGGCGCTTGTTGGTGCGAAGACATAAAAATTGATTTATCAAATAACCTTCAGAACCCATGATCTCAACACCGTCATAGCCCGCTTTCTTTGCCAAGTGACAAGTCGTTGCGAAATCTTTGATGGTGTTCTTAATCTGACGCTCGCTCATCTGACGAGGCTTAAACGGGTTAATTGGTGCTTTGATACTTGAGGCACTGACATTAAATGGATGATAAGCATAACGGCCAGTGTGCAAAATTTGCAGACATATCTTTCCGTCTGCCTGGTGTACTGCGTCGGTGATTAACTTATGCTTTTTTGTTTGCCAAGAAAAACTTAATTGCGAGCCGTGAGGAGAGATACGGCCGCGAAAGTTTGGTGCAATACCGCCGGTGACAATAAGGCCAACACCGCCACGAGCGCGTTCGGCGTAAAAAGCGGCGAGCTTTTCAAAACCGCCTTTTTCTTCTTCAAGTCCGGTGTGCATTGAGCCCATCAAGACTCTATTTTTAAGGGTGGTGAAGCCCAAATCTAACGGGCTTAACATTAATGGAAATGGCTGCATCGCTTTATTGTTCAACATAAGTGCTCACTTTGTCGTTATCATTATTTTTTGAATATCTCTTGTTGCCCTTTTATCTTAGATAAAAAAGCGATCTACTTAGTATATTTTTATGTATTGAAGATGCTACAAGTAAATTATTCAAACGCTAGTTTGACTTTAACGTAACTTAATTGGCAATACAATAGGGTTTATTGATTATCGTGGCGTGTTAGATAGAGAATTGGCGCTTTAGTATTTGATGAGTAAAAGGGATCTTTAAATAAAAGCCCCGTGGCAGTGTTTTGATCCTTTGACCATCTTCGCCCACTGCATCGGTTAACGCTCTTGAATTTGCAGCCTTGGGGCGTAATTGCATAACTTGACCTATACGACCATTTATATGCTCTACCTTACCTAAAGCAATAAGATCCATGAATTCCTCCCAATCTTGCTGTAACAGTGATTGTTCTATCTTATTGGGTTGCCACAAAAAAGGAGAGCCAATAATACGATCGCTAATGGCCATTTTTTTTTCAGCTAAAATAGGCACCCATAAAACTTTTCGTAGTTTGTTGCAAATATTGCTTTGCTGCCATTGCAGGCCGCCAATACCTATTAAAGGTGTGACACAAACAAAGGTTGTTTCTAATGGTTTGCCAAAACGATCAATGGGGATAGTTTTTAATTCGATGCCTAATTGTGGGAAATCTTGTTGTGGTTTAGAGCCAGCACTCGCCCCAAGTGTTAATTCAAGTAAGTTACCGATCCAGCCTTTATTTCGAAGCAAAGAGCTGGGAACTTCCATCTGTAAATCTGCCGCGAGTTGCGCCAAGCTTAACCCTGCAATGTCACTGGCGCGCTGCATTAATTGTTGTTCGCTGTCGGGGATCAAGATCATCGCTAGTATTTCTTATTTGAAGGCCGCGCCATGATATCAAGTAAACGCTGCCGTATTTTTAGGGGGTATTGCTTTATTGCAGCATAGATTAGCACATCACTTAAAAATGTCACTTTAAGCAATTATTATTGATTGTTCGTTTTTTAAGCTTATTATTGTGAATAATGACAGAGAGTTTTTATTGTGTGTAAATACAGGCTGTTAAAGGGGCGGATGGACTAACGTCACATTTTGATAGGCTGCATTAACAGCAATTCGCGGTTATTCTGTGCTAACTAACATAGTTATCCACAGAAAAACTGGATAAGTCGGTTGTAGTGGTCAAAAAAGTTTGGAAAAGTGCTTGTTTTTCTATTTTATCCCTATTTTTTGTTGTTTTCGTGCGAATAAGCATTGAATTTGTGGATATATTACTTAATTGGTTGAAAACCGAGCAGATTAAAAAGTAGCACTTTTTAATGATTAAACTCTGTTTAATCATTAAGCGGATATGTCTTGAGTAAGCTGTTAGTAATTACTCTAAGCGATTGTTATTATGGTGTAAGATCAAATGGGCCTGCATGGTGATAACCCTAACTATTGAGTGCTTTGGCGGCTGGTTATTGCTGATTAATACAACTTTATTCTTGTTTGAAAGGATCATATCCACAGAAAAAGTTAATAAAATTTAGTGCCCTGTGAATAGTTCAATGTAGGGGGAAATGATCCCCGCGATAACTTTCATTCTTTGAGCGATCGCCTGCACCTCGGTATCTATTTTTACGCGAGGATGATATAAGAACACTAATTATTAAAAAGTATCGCCATGTCATTTTTAAAATACGCCAACATTAGGTTTACAAGTGGCATGTGCAACTCCGAAAAACAAAGGAATACCATGATAGACGCAGATGGTTATCGACCAAATGTAGGCATTATAATTTGCAATGGTCATGGCCAAGTTATGTGGGCTAGACGTTATCGACAGCACTCGTGGCAATTTCCTCAAGGGGGAATTGACAAAGGCGAATCGCCTGAAGAAGCGATGTATCGTGAACTTTATGAAGAAGTAGGCCTAAAACCAAGTGATGTCAAGATCTTGGGCTCCACCCGTTCATGGTTACATTATAAATTACCAAGTCGCATGATTCGCCACGATAGCCAGCCCGTTTGCATTGGTCAAAAACAGCGCTGGTTTTTATTGAAATTGGTCAGCCCAGAAAGCCATATCGATTTTAACCATACTAATCATCCTGAATTTGATGATTGGCGCTGGGTGAGTTACTGGTATCCGGTACGCCAAGTGATTTCGTTTAAGCGTGACGTTTATCGTAAAGCAATGAAAGAATTAGTGGGACATTGCATGCCGATCCCAAAAAAAGATACCTTGCATCGACATTAAGCACGCCGTATTGGTTATTGGGTTTAGATAGGGATTTGGTTTTGGACGTCGCGTTACATATATTCACTTATTGTTTGCTGTTAGGTGCTTTGGTCGGATTTTTGGCGGGCTTGTTGGGCATCGGCGGTGGATTGATTATTGTGCCGGTATTGATCGTTCTATTACCTAGTGTATTGAACGATTCTTCTTTATTGATGCCCGTGGTATTAAGCACATCCCTAGCAGCCATATTATTAACCTCAATCTCTACCTTATTGGCCCATCAGCGATCCGGTAATATTCCTCTGAGCTTTTTACCGCCTATATTAGGTGGCATTGCTATTGGCGCACTTATCGGTGGGTATTTTGCTGATGTGATTAACAGTGACCATTTGAAATTATTTTTCGGCTGTTTTAGTCTTTTTATGTCACTGCAAATGTGGTTGGGTGCAAAAAAAGCTGATAACTGCCCTAAAGCATTACCTGATTATTCGAAACCGTCTTTAACGGGGGTCGGAGCGATTGTCGGCACATTATCTAGTTTATTAGGCATTGGCGGTGGCGTTATGTTGGTGCCATTTTTAACGTCGGTCGCGAAACTTGATATGCGCCGCGCTATTGGCGTTTCAGCGGCGGGTGGATTTGTTGTATCTGCCATGGGCTCAATCGGTTACTTGTCGGCAGGTTTAAACACTACTATTGCACTGCCATCATGGAGTCTTGGATATATCTATTTACCCGCATTGCTAGGTATTATATCTTTGTCGTTGTTAACGGCTCCGTTTGGGGTGAAAATGGCCAAGGTATTACCTGTCAAAGTATTAAAACGCTTCTTTGCCATTTTGCTTTTTGTCGTAGGCAGTAAAATTTTAATCACCTGAATTGGTATCTCTAACAATAAGAGTTAATGAACAGTATTTTTAAGGATAGATAACGCTTTTATGCAAGAATTTATACAGTTTCCACAGATTGATCGCATTATCTTTAGTATCGGACCTATCGCGCTGCGTTGGTACGGCCTGATGTATATGTTGGGTTTCATTGGGGCGATGATGCTTGGCAACGCGCGTGCCGACAAGCCTGGTTCTGGTTGGACTCGCGATCAAGTCAGCGATTTATTGTTTTATGGCTTTCTTGGGGTCATTATTGGCGGACGAGTTGGTTACGTACTGTTTTATCATTTTGACTACTTCCTTGACGATCCTCTTTACTTATTAAAAATATGGGAAGGGGGCATGTCATTCCATGGTGGTTTGATTGGCGTGATCACTGCACTGTTTATATTTGCACGTAAAAGTCATAAAAAAATATTACAGTTAGGCGATTTTGTTGCTCCGTTAGTGCCATTAGGTTTGGGTTTCGGCCGTATTGGTAACTTTATCAATGGCGAATTATGGGGACGAACCACCGATGTGCCTTGGGCGATGATATTTCCAAACGGTGGTCCTTTAGCGCGCCATCCTTCACAGTTATATCAAGCGGCATTAGAAGGTTTTTGTCTATTCTTGGTGCTATATTTATTTAGTAAAAAACCTCGTCCACTGGGCATGGTAAGCGGTGTATTCTTGTTTGGTTACGGCGTATGTCGTTTTATTATCGAGTTTTTCCGTGAGCCGGATGCTCATTTAGGACTATTAACATTAAACTTAAGCATGGGACAATTACTGACCATACCAATGTTGCTCATTGGTGGCTGGCTAATTTTCCGTGGTTATAAAAAACCAATAACAACTGAGGTCAAATCGTGAAAGCATATTTAGATTTAATGCGCCATATTAAAGACAATGGCAGCGACAAAGCTGACCGTACAGGCACTGGTACACGCTCTGTATTTGGCCATCAAATGCGCTTTGATTTAAGCAAGGGTTTCCCATTAGTCACCACTAAAAAGTGTCATCTTCGTTCTATTATTCATGAGTTGTTGTGGTTTTTAAACGGCGATACGAATACCGCGTATTTAACCGAACACGGTGTGAAAATTTGGGATGAATGGGCCGATGAAAACGGCGATTTAGGTCCAGTATATGGCAAACAATGGCGCAACTGGCCAACACCTGATGGTAAAAACATCGATCAGATAACCGATTTAATCGAGTTATTAAAAAATGATCCCGATTCACGACGCATGATTGTTTGTGCGTGGAATGTTGGTGAGCTCGATCAAATGGCATTATCGCCTTGTCATTGCTTATTCCAGTTTTACGTTAGTGACGGCAAACTCTCTTGTCAGTTGTATCAACGCAGCTGTGACGTTTTTCTTGGCCTGCCGTTTAATATTGCCAGTTATGCGTTGTTTACTCACATGTTGGCACAGCAAGTGGGCCTTGAGGTTGGAGAATTCATTTGGACTGGTGGTGATACGCACTTATATAGCAATCACATGGATCAAGTAGAATTGCAATTGCAACGTGAGACTCGTGCGCTACCAACGCTAAACATTACGCGTAAACCCGCGTCGATCTTTGATTACAAATTTGAAGATTTTGAAATAAACGATTACGACCCACACCCACATATTAAAGCACCTGTGGCAATTTAACCTAGATTCAGCGGTTAGACGCGAGATAAGAGTCTAGCTATCAGCCTTAGGCCTTTTTGATTAACGTAATGAAAAAATTCGGTGTCACCTTATTGGTGACGAGTTATTTTTTCATATAGTTAGGCGAATCAAGGAGCTGCGCTATTATCCGTGGGTCGACTGCTGATTCTAGGTTTAACTGCAGGCGAATTATCAACGACATTGGAAGAACTAAAATGAGCAGTAACAATATCAAACATGCGTTAGACAAACCACGCTTACGTTGGGCTTGTCGTCGTGGCATGCTTGAATTAGACGTATTATTTATGCCGTTTGTAGAAGAGGCTTGGGATGAGCTTAGCGAAAACGACAAGGTGATTTTTGAGCGTCTATTAACATGTGATGATCCTGATTTGTTTGCATGGGCTATGGGTCACCAAGAAAGTGATGATAGCGATTTACAAGCCATGATGATGACTATCATCAACCGCGTCAAAGTATAAAATCAATTATAAGGGTCACTTTCTGGTGGCTCTTTCTTTGTAACTATTCAGCGTCTTGCCATTTGTCACCATTTTGTTGTCGAAAGTGCTCATTTATGCGTATAAACTCCGCG
>JABSRV010000061.1 GCA_013214905.1 Psychrobium sp.
TAGACCAGGCTAGCCAAGCTAAAGTGTCTTTTGAAAATGCGGTAAGACTTAACCCTAGTTTAGTCGCCAGTTGGCAAGAGCTTATTGAGTTCTATCGCGATGACAAGCAAGCTGACAAAGTGCAACTTGCCGCCAATCAGTTGGCGAAACTTAAAACACTATCACCGGCACTACTCGCCGTGACGGAGTTAATGCACGACGGTAAATTGCTTAAGGCAGAACAGATTTGCCGTCAGTTTATGCAGCAAAATAAACGCCATATTGACGGTATGTGTTTGCTGGCAGAAATAGGCATAGAGCTAAAAGTATATGACGACGCTGAATTTCTACTGGCCAGTGCGCTTGAGTTAGCACCAAGCCATATTCATGGACGCTCACTTTATCTCAACCTGCTTATTCGGTTGGGAAAATACAAAATGGCAGAGCAGCAAGTTGAAAAGTTACTTGTAGTACAACCAGACAATCTCAGCTTTACCGTAGCCAAAGCTAACGTGTTAACCGGTTTAGGGCAAATGGAACAGGCTATTTCGTTATATGAAAAAGCGATAGCCACTGACGCTGACGTCGCAGGATTTCATTTACAACTAGGTCATGCTTTTAAAGCTCAGGGTGACATCGAAAAGGCCGTTGCAAGCTATCAAAAAGCGTATCAAATAAATCCGAGTTACGGCGATGCATTCTGGAGCTTGGCTAATACCAAAACCTATCGCTTTAGTGATGCAGAAATTGTGCAAATGAAAGAGCAACAAGCAAACATCGATTTAGCACTTACCGATAAAGTGCAGCTGCATTTCGCGACGGGTAAGGCCTTTGAAGACCGGAAAGAATTTGACAAAGCTTTCCAAGCTTATCAACAAGGCAATGAGCTGCAACATGCTCATAATGACTTTGACATCAGTAAAGTAGAGCAGCAAGTTAACGAACAAATAAAACATTGCAGCGCTGAGTTATTTGAAATTCGTGGCCAATTGGGACTAAACGCTGCCGATCCTATTTTTATACTTGGCCTACCACGCGCGGGTTCGACCCTGCTAGAGCAAATATTAGCCTCACACAGCCAAGTCGACGGCACCATGGAGCTACACAATATTTTAGGCTTGGCGTCTCGTCTACGTGGACGCAATAACAAAGAGAGCCAATATCCGAAAAATTTAGGGACTATCAATCCTGACTACTTTAAGCGTTTTGGCCAGCAGTTTATCGATGAAACACGAGCGTATCGCGAGCAAGCGCCGCTGTTTATCGACAAAATGCCTAACAATTTTCTGCATATCGGGTTAATCAGATTAATACTACCCAATGCCAAAATTATCGATGCCAGACGTTCGCCATTGGCCTGTTGCTTTAGTGGTTATAAGCAGTTGTTCGCCGAGGGACAAGATTTTAGCTATGATCTTAAAGACATTGGCCGTTATTACCAAGCCTATCTTAAATTAATGACGCATTGGAAAGAGGTATTGCCTGAGTTTATCTTAACCGTCAATCATGAAGATATTGTTGATGATTTAGAAACGCAGGTGCGCAGAATGCTCGAATTCTGTGGTTTACCCTTTGAGCAATCGTGTGTTGATTTTCATAAAACCAAACGTAACATCAAAACGCCAAGTTCAGAGCAAGTTCGCCAGCCAATTTACAAGAACGCCACCGAACAATGGAAACACTTTGAACAGCATCTAGGCCCCTTGAAAAAAGTGCTAAATCTAGAATAGAACTTGAGTGCGACATGAAAATCTGGCTATTTAAAGACGACGATCTCCCAGCAATATTGGAGATTTATGCCAATTATAAATTGGATGAGCTTCGCTTTTAACAACATATTTTTTAGCTTGTTGCGATCGATAATGATGCCCCTAGATTAGTAAAACTAACAGAGGCGGATATTTACGTTTATGACGGTGGGGAAATCATAGGATACGGCGCATGATTTGGCTCTGAAGTTATCAATGAATTTAAAATCAAATACAACGGCATATCGGTGCTCGCCAATGAAATGGTGTTACGGCGTAAGTTACAACTGATAGGTGTTTAGTATTTGTTCGTTTTACGCACGAGTAAATAGTGTTTAAATTTTGTATAAAAGATTAAATTTTAGGTTAACCAATGAATTAGGCATGATATGCTCGGTGGCTATTGGGTTGCTTATTGTCTCTATTGAGCGGGTAATCAAATGATTTAAGTTAGGTCGGCGAGTCATTACGCGGACTTAGGACGAAATTTAATTTGTCTACCTCCAAGGGGGAAGTATGCCTTCGTTGCGCCCGAGAACCAAATACAAACATACAATCTTATTTAAGTTTTCATTTAGCATGAGCGTGCTCTTTTTAGTGATGATCGCCGCAACCTATATGGTAGTCGATCTCGTCGCTAAAGATTATTTGATCGAGAAGAATAAAGAATTGATCGATGAGACCGGTTCTCATATCGTGTCAGAGATATCACTGCGCATTAGTATTACTGAAACCTTAACCCGAAATTTGGCTGCCGTTGGAGAGACGCTGCCTAAAGATCCACAACTATTCCTCAAAGTAATTCCTCAAATACTTGATATGGAAGAATATAACGATTTCGTAGCTGGCGGCGGAATATGGCCTGAGCCCGAGTTGTTCAGTTTAGGTGTGATCAGACGTAGTTTTTTTTGGGGCAGAGACAGCCAAGGTCAATTACAATACTTCGATCAATATAATGATGAGGATGGCACAGGTTATCATGGTGAAGAGTGGTATGTGCCGGCTCAATACAGTAATCCAGGGGAGTGTATTTGGTCTAAATCATATATGGATCCTTATACATTAGCGCCAATGGTAACTTGTACTGTAGCGATGTTTGAACAGAACAATTTCACTGGTAATGCAACTGTAGATGTTAGCCTAAAACAGCTTAAGAGTATTTTACGTGAAGGTAGTGCTAAGCTGGGCGGCTATGCTTATGCCATTGACCGCAATAATAAATTTTTATCATTTCCCGACAATCAATTAACTAAAATAAGTAATCGAGATAATAATAATTTTACCCAAGAGTATATTACGACAAATCAGTTGGCCGACAAGCTCGAAATATTTAGGCCGATAGCCAACATTTTAACTAAAATAAATCAGTCTTTTATACAAACCGTAACAAACGAAAATCGACTCTTAGCACAAGATATTGCCCAGAAAGTCGAGCAAATAGCGCCTATGGAGGCACAGTTAATTGTCGCTAATATGCTGGCTTTACGAGGACAAGGTAACCAGAGACACGACAGTACTATTACGTTGGTCAGTCAACACGATATACTATTAGGTGAGCCGGTAATCGTGTCGATATTTTTGATCCCTAAAACGCTGTGGAAGATTGTTGTCGTCACGCCACAAAGAATTGCACTAGACAGCGCAAGCAAGATGACTAACCTGTTTTTAATATTGCTTATTGCCATCATGATTATTACCGCTTGTTTCGGTTTTATTTATTGCCGTCGCAGTTTAATTTTACCGATTTATCAAATGGTCAACCAATTGCAGCAGACGATACCAGAGCATGATGATAGTCAAGCCATATTACTTGATGAGGGTAGGCTGGATGAATTTGGTTTACTGGCTCATCACTTTAACCAATCAAACAAGGCACTTGATCGTAACAATCGCGATCTGAAATTACAGATCACCGAGCGTAAGCTGGCTGAGCATCAATTAAAACATCTGGCGTTGCATGATCCTCTCACTGGTTTGCCTAACCGGCTACTCTTTCAAGATCGGCTGCAACAGGCGATAGCATTGGCTAAACGTCAGCAACATAAGTTTGCTGTGGTTTTTATGGATCTCGATAATTTTAAGATCGTCAACGACACCATGGGACATGAGGTTGGCGATGAACTTCTAAGACAGGTTGCACTTAGACTCTCAGGCACCGAACGAGAGACCGATACGGTAGCGCGATTAGGTGGTGATGAATTTGCCTTTATTATCAATAAAATTAATACAATAGAAGACGTGGTGGTTTTTTCGCAGCGCCTTAGTGCGCTATTCTTATCGCCGATAGTCGTTGATGATAATGATATAGCGGTGGGCAGTAGTGTCGGTATCACGATCTATCCTGACGATGCGACCAACAGTGAAGAGCTGCTGCGCAACGCCGACATAGCAATGTATCAGGCGAAAGAGGATGGACGTAATACTACTCGTTTCTTTACCAGCGATATGAATGTTACATTACAAAGAAACAAGGAGATATTGACCGACTTAATTGAGTCGTTGACCCGCGAAGACTTTGAACTCTATTATCAGCCGCTCTTTACTATCGATAATAATACGTTGGTTGGCGCCGAGGTGCTTATACGTTGGCACCACCCAGAGAAGGGTATGATCCCGCCCGATCAATTTATAGCAATCGCCGAGCAAAGCGGACTGATCAATGAATTGGGTGCTTGGGTCTTGGCTCAAACTTGCAGTCAAATAAAGAAATTTAAAAATGCTGGCGTGCCACCGATTAGAATCGCGATTAACATCTCACCTGTGCAATTTAGGCGCAAAGACTTTCTACAAAATATGCTGCTGATTTTAGATCAGTATGATGTCAGCAGTGACTTTATCGAACTTGAAATTACTGAAGGTGCAGTAATGAATAATGTTGATGAAGCGATAGAAACCATGCACGTACTACATGATGCAGGTTTTAAATTGTCGATCGATGATTTTGGTACTGGCTATTCATCGCTTAGTTATTTAAAACGATTCCCGATTCAAAAAATTAAAATTGATCGTAGTTTTATATCTGATTTGGAAAATGACCATGACAGTAGGTCGATTACCACGGCAATTATTCAAATGGGTCATTCGTTGGGGTTAGATGTATTAGCCGAAGGCGTGGAAACACAGACGCAGCTTCAATTCCTTAAACAAGAAAAGTGTGATTTTGTTCAGGGCTACTATACGGGAAGACCGATGCCTGCCGCGCTGTTTATCGAAAATTTTGCTAGCACTATATCTAATGTTAAGGGCTAACTCACGCTACCCAAAATCATTGGAATTGCAGTGCAGCCGTCAAGGTTCGAATCGCCTGAACTTATTGAGCCCTTAGCCAGTAAAAAGCTAAGTAATTGTGATTCGAATCCGCCGACACAAAATATTCTGGAAATATTTTGAACGTCGCTTGCGGCGGCCTTTGGAGAAATAGCGGACGTGTTTCTTAATTAAGCTGCGGTTTCAAGGATAACGGGTATAAAGCTAATTTCAAAACAGGCGCCTTGACCGTCGGTGTTATTTTGCAACGAAAATGGGAATTGGTGCGCGTTTAATATCTCGGCGCTAAGCATTAAACCAATGCCTTGGCCTTCATGTTTTGTGGTGAAAAATGGCGTGAATAAGTCTTGCTGATGTTTCGCTGAAATGCCGCCACCGGTATCTGCTATCTGCAAAACTAATTGACCAGGTGTGCTAACAAAAGACACAGTGATTTGGCCACTACTCTCGATTGAGTCAATTGATTCAATTGACTCAATCGCATTGTGCAATACATTGAGCAATACTTGCTCTAGCTGATGTTTGTCGGCGCTGATATTACTTATTTTATCACCGTCTACTGGCAATATTAATTCGATGTTGGCCGCGGCCAATTTATCACTCAGTAAGCGTTTATGGGTGAGCAGTAAGTGATAAAGGTTACAGCTTTCTAGGATAGGTTTAGGCAGGCGAACCACTTTGGCATATTCCTGCATAAAGTGATTAAGACTATCGCTACGCTCGATAACGACCTTTATCGCGGTTTCAAAATCAACTCTATCGTCACTGTCTATTTGGTCGCTGTAATATAAACAAGAGCGCAAGACCGAGCTTGAAGCCGCAATGGTATTGTTAACCTCGTGTGACATGACTCTGATCAGCTTGTCGTAGGTTTTCTTTTCAGATGATTTAAGCTCTTGGGTTAACTCTTGAATAATCACAAACTGACGTTCAAAACCTCGATCGGTAAAGCGGCTGCGATGACAACGATACCGTTTGCCTTGGTTGTCGCTAATGAGCTTGGAACTGCCCAATGTCACCGTCATTAGCTGTTCAATCAACGGATGATTAATACGTTGTAATGGTTGGTCAATAATTGACGTTACGCCGTCGATAATGCCAAATAATTCACAGGCCGCAGGATTCACTTGGCTTAGTTTATTATCATAATCTAATACCACAACACTTATTGGCAGGGCGTCCATCAACTTTCGCAATATGCCTTGTTTGTCGCCTAATCGATGGCGCTCATCGTAAAGCTGACTCAGCATGTGATTAAAAGAGTGCATTAAACCGTCGAGCTCTTTATTGCCGGTTTGACTAAAGCGACTAGAAAACTCCTGTTCTTTTAAGATAGTGCTGAATATGTCGATAAACTCTAATGGCGCAAATGCCTTTTTAATCAATATAAAAAAGAGTACAAGACTGACGAGTAAAAACAACTCCGCCAACAAGAACTCTAATTTGTTATTGGGCATGTAGAAATAGGCGGCTGTTAACAGCGCGCCATGCAGCACAATAATTAAGGCATAAGATTTAGACTTTAAACTCATTTACTTATACTCATTGGCTTATTCCATGTTTTTCTAAGCGGCGATATAACGCAGCGCGGCTAAGTCCTAAGGCGTCAGCGACTTTGGAAATGTTGCCGGCGTAAGCGCTAAGTGATTTTTCAATCATTAATTTTTCCATTTCATCAAGGGTGACTTCGCCAATATTAACCGCCGCGTCGTTATTGTTTTTGTTCACGTCATTAGGCACTAAATCTTCTAGATCTAATTTACTTTTACCTGACATCAATAACGCACGCTCAACGGTTTGGCATAGTTGCCTGATGTTGCCTGGCCAAGGTTGTTGGCATAACCAATTCAAGGCTGCGGCGGTGACACTAGCCTGTTCAATTCCGTATAGTTTGCTGACTTTACTTAAATGATGCTGCACTAATCGCGGAATATCGCTAATACGCTCACGTAATGGCGGCAAGGTGATGGTGATTAGATTAATACGATAAAAGAGGTCTTCACGAAACAAATCTTGCGCAACTAACTCTTCTAAGTGTTGATTGGTGGCGCAAATAATCCGCACATTCACATGACTATTTTTTGATGAGCCAACCATTTGGAATGTTTGGTCTTGCAGCACACGTAATAATTTCACCTGTGACGATTTGTCTAGCTCACCAATCTCATCCAAGAATAGAGTGGCGTTGTTAGCGGTGCTAAAACGGCCTTGTCTGTCATGTTTTGCGTCGGTAAAGGCGCCTTTAACATGGCCAAACATTTCACTTTCAAATAAACTTGGCGTCACACCGCCCATGTTGACCTTAACAATAGCGGCTTGATGGCGTTTTGAATTGCGATGAATCGCGTCGGCAATCACTTCCTTGCCGGTGCCACTTTCACCCAAAATGAGTACGGAAGCGTCGGTTTTAGCCACCCGCGCTATGGTATTTAATACACCAAGCATCGCAGTCGACTCACCTATGACATGGTCAAAATCAAATTGCTTATCTAGCGTTTGGCGATCTAACATGGGGTTGTTCGTAGGTTTTGCTAATCCGACAATGGTGCCAATGGTGCGCAGCAAATTGTCGTTATCCCAAGGTTTGGTCAAAAAATCACTGGCACCACAACGCATGCCTTCAACGGCGAGTGAAATAGATCCCCATGCGGTCATTAGCAATACAGGAAGTTGTGGATGTAACTGGCGAATTCTTGCCAATAACGCTAGCCCTTCCTCGCCCGTGGTAGCGCGAGAAAAATTCTTGTCTTGCAACACACAGCTAACGTCATTATTGTTAATTATCTCGAGTGCGGCGTTTGGATCCGCCGCGGTTTTCACTCGAAATTTATGCTGCTTTAACAAAAGCGTTAACGAGGCGGTTACCGACAAATCGTCGTCAACAACCAGAATTAAGTGTGCGTTATTATCAACAGGTTTCATTAAATACTCTTATTCATAATGCAAAGCATCGCTTGGCGCTAGTTTAATGGCCATACGACTTGGTAGCCATGCACATAATATTACTAATAATATCATCACACTAACAGCACTAGTGATGCTCAACCAGAAATTTGTCCAACTAACCACTTCAATGAGCTCTAACAGTGGTATTTGCAGCAGTAATGCAAAAGCGATAAGACTGGCAAACAAAGTCAGTGCTAACAATTCACCGATGATTTGCGCTTGAATGCTGCCTTCACTGGCGCCTAATGCACGGCGTAAACCAATCTCTTTGGTACGGCGGTTAATGTTTTGCCACAATACGCCAAATAAGCCCATAGCGACCATTAACAATAGAAAACCTACTACCACCGACAATATCATCATTGGCGTCACGAACTCGTTAATTTGCTGCTGACGAAGATCTTTTAGGTTGTCGATTTTAAAGTTCCAGTTCGGAGCGATGCGTTGCAATATCTCACGTAATTTTTGCTCGTAGGCAGGTGATTGAGGCTGCTTAAAGGCAATGTTGATGTTGCGCAGTATTGATACTTGGCTGCTTTCAAGTGCATGACCATAAAACATATAAGGCATTGAGCCGCGTAAGTGACCACGATGACGATAATCTTTAAAGACACCAACAATACGGATGATAAAATCGTCATAAGGTCTTTCAAAACCTATCGCTTGTTTGCCCGCTAAAATCTCATCGGCAAACTGCTGGTTAACCATGACCGCTGTATAGTTTTGCCCTAGATCTTGCTCGCCAAACCAACGTCCTTCAACCAATGTCACGCCTAAATCTTTTGGGCTATCTAGCGAGAAATGGGTTAATAGGTAACTGACATATTTACCATTAAAATCTTCACCGCGTGTCGAGGCGCCGCTAGTAAATAAACCAAGAGAGGACAAGGTAACCTTGTCTATTTCATTACGCTGTCTTAACGCCTGCGCAATTTGGGCAATGGTTCTATCGGTGCCTTTTTCTTGGTAGGTTGAGGGTGTAAGTTTAATTGACCAAGTATTTTGCCACTCAAAGCCTAACGGTTTATTGAAGGTTTGATACGTGCTAGCCAGCATAGAGATAATGCCAAAGAGTACTAATATGGTGATAAATATTTCTACAATAATCAGCACATTTTCATTACGGCGGTTCCAGGTTAATTTAGCGATATGTTTTAGCATGATTAAGCGCCTCCTTTTAATGCAGCAACGGGATGTAATTTCGACATTTTATAGGCGGGGAATACACCGCTCAGTAAACCAAAAAAGAAGATTAATGTGATGCCGTAAAATAGTGTGTGCCAAGTGTATTGAAAATCGGCACCGGGTATTGCTTGTGAAACCTCTAATTGCCACAGCACCAACGTGCTGATCACTAAACCGATAACCGCGCCAATTGCCGTTAACAGTATATTTTCAATCACAAATTGAATAACTAATTGTCTGCTAGTAGCGCCAAAGGCTTTACGCACGCCAATCTCTGATGAACGCTCCATTATACGGCTGACGTTTATATTGATTAAGTTAATCGACGGCAGCACCATAAAGGCAACGGCCAATAATATTAAGATGCTGGCAATAGCCGTCGAGTTTGTTTGGTAGTCGTCATCTGAATTTAATTGGCGACTAAACGCTGTAAATTTTGTATCCGCTGCGCTATACGCTGTCGCAAATCTTATTGGGTCAACGCTAATAAAGTCGTTAGCAAGCAGTTGTAGATACTCTTGTTGCATCATAGGGATCATTGCCGCATTAGAGTGATATAACAGCGCACTCCAATCGCCTAATATATGTTGCTGATAACTGGTATTGGCAAACGTATAAGGCACCCACATGTCACTGTGCGCGTAATGCTCTAACTCGTAAACATCTTTAACCACACCAATCACTTGAAACGTTTGATTAGAGACTGTTATTTTCTTACCAATGGCTGATTGCTCGTCGAAAAACTCGCGCTCGGTGCTGTGATTAATCACCATCACTTTCGCGCCACTGGCAAACTCTTGTGCGGTGTAATGGCGGCCACTGACAAATTCAAAATCAAGGATTTGCCAATATTTCTCATCGGTGCGGCGCATCGAATTTTGCAGGCGACTACCGTTAATAAAACTCGCGACGTCTCTTTTATTGGTATACCAAGACATAATTTCAGGCACCTTAAGGCGCGCCACATTATTGGCTATAAAGTGAAAGCCCAAATCTCCATTTTGCACACTATTTCTATTTTTTGAATGCAAGACGACGCCGTCAATATTGACAAAATTAGCCGAACGTTTTTC
Organism: Psychrobium sp.; assembly: GCA_013214905.1. Classification (GTDB taxonomy): domain Bacteria; phylum Pseudomonadota; class Gammaproteobacteria; order Enterobacterales; family Psychrobiaceae; genus Psychrobium. The sequence goes on from JABSRV010000061.1 coordinate 10,199, forward strand.
AGGGCCATTCGGATAAATGTAATTATCAAAAAGCGTGCTAGCAATAAGTAAAACCGCTAATGTTAGGCTGATGCCAAACAAACTAATAAAGGTAAACATCTTGCGGCGCAGCAATACTTTGCAGGCCATGATCAAATAATTTCTATACATGGTAATCCCCGTTAAGCTGTTGCATCAAGGTGTAAGGGTTGCTCGGTTGCTGCGACTAACTGGCCATCATAAACACGCACAATGCGCTGCGTGCGTTTGGCTTCTTCTTCATCGTGCGTCACCATCACAATGGTGGTGCCATCGTCTTGATGCAAAGACTCAAGAATTTTCATGATCTCATTGCCCATGTGGCTATCGAGGTTACCCGTCGGCTCATCGGCCAATAACAACGCAGGTTTGCCGACAATTGCGCGCGCAATGGCTACGCGTTGCTGCTGACCGCCTGACAGTTGTGAGGGGAAATGTGTGGTGCGCGCGCTTAACCCAACACGCTCTAAGGCGGCAAGTGCTAATGAACGGCGCTCTTTTGCGCTAATATCGCGATATAACAGTGGTAATTCAACGTTATCGATCACCCGAAGATCGTTGATCAAATGAAAGCTCTGAAAAATAAACCCAATTTTCTTATTACGCAGTGACGCGACAACCTTGTCTTGATAACTAGTGATTTGTTGATCACTAATGCTAATCTCTCCGCTGCTTGGTTTATCGAGCAAACCAATGATATTAAGCAGGGTGCTTTTACCACAACCCGATGGCCCCATGATTGAGATGAACTCGCCCTTATTAACGGTTAAGTTAATGTCATTAAGCGCAATGGTTTCTATTTTGTCGGTTTGGTAAGTCTTGTTAATGTTTTTTAATTTAAGCATGGTCGTGCTCCCAATTAATGGCTAATAGTTAAATTTGTTTTATGTTTAAACAGCTCAACACTTGAGATAATGACTTCGTCTCCCTCGTGCAAGCCTTGGCTAATTTGATAATAATCTCTGTTTGCGGCGCCAATTTTTATGTCAAAACGTTGCACGCTGTCGTTGTTAATCACAAAGACTTGTTGTGAACCACTGCCTTTGACAAATGGTCCTTTGGCGATAATTAGTGCGTCTGATACTTGGCCTGTGATCAGGCTAACTTCGACACGTTGTTGTTGACGTAAGGTATGTTGTTTTTGGCTATCAAGGCTGATATTTAAGGTCAGCACGCCTGGTGTATCACTGGCGATAATGGAGGTTAGTTGACCAGTAAAGTCGACATCATCGACATTAAACGCCACGTCCATGCCTTGCCAAAGTTGATTGGAATAAAAGTCAGAGATAGTGGCTTGCAATTTATAGCTGCTGGTATCGGCGATTTTGACTAACGCTTGCCCGTTATTGACCGAGCTACCCGCTTCATTGTTTAACCAAACGATTAAACCACTGCGGGGTGCTTTGACGTTAGCGCGTTCAATTAACGCTAATGTAAGGGCATGAGATTTGTTCAGCATCTCTAATTCAAGTTTCAAGCCGTTGATAATGGCCAGTGTTGCGGCTTTAGAATCAGTTGTTTTTTGCTTTATCTGCCTAATCTCAATAATAACGCGCTTCACATCAAGCCCTGCTTCAGCGAGTTTTTGCTCGGAAACGCCCTGAAAACTAGCCAATTTATTCATGCGAGTTAAACGGCTACGGCTGCTTTGCAAATCAATCTCTAGTAATTCAATGCGTGCATAAAGGCCATTATTTTGTTCGGTAAGATTGAGTTGTTTGGTGGTGATTTGATTTTCTTTTAACGCTTTCTTTTCAAGGGTAGTAATTACCGTACTTGATAATTTCTGCGTATCTAAGCTCATTAATCGCTGCCCTTTAACAACAGATTGTCCAGCCTGCACTAGCACGTCGATAATATGAGAATCAAGGTGGCTACTAATGGTTAGCTCCTTAATTGGCACCACAATACCGCCCGCAGAAATCGACGTCGTGAAATCAGCCTTGCTAACAATCGCGGTGCGAATGTCACTGCGATTCACATTGCTTTCTAGTGCCCAAGACAGCACCCAAAATAAAGCCAGACAAGAGGCGAGAACCACCATGAGTTTAAACGCCAGCTTACGCTGACGTTGTCTGATAATGCTTATGTCGAGAGGTTTATCCATGATGCTGCTGTCTTTTTATAAAGTCGATATAAACGCTCTATTACAGGATTCATGCCAAGTGGGTGTTAAATGTTAAAGTTAAATTTTGTGTTTTAAATCAGTTGTTTATTTTTGTTTTTGTCGGCGCGGCATATGGGGTGATGGGAGGTTGCTCATAACTGAACACTGCTAATTGTGAGTAGTGTTCAATAATGAACACTGGATTGAAGGAGTTGGCAGGGATAGATTTGTTGGGGGATAATTATGCAGAGATGTTTTTATTAAAAAAAACAAGAAATTTTACGGCGGTTCAGATAGCCAAAGTCTGAGATATAACAAGGCGAAATACGCTGGTATTTCGCCTTGTTATACCTTATTGATACTTAATGTATAGCTCAATACGGCGATTAACATCGGCAGCAGTGGCAGTGCCACTGTGGTCGCGTAGTTTATCTTCACCAAATGCTTGGGCTTTTATTACACTGGGTTTAATGGCCAATTGATTGATAAAGTAGTTAGCCGTTACGTTAACTCGGCGCTGCGATAGTGCTTGGTTATAGCGGCGACTGCCTGACGTCGACGTATGGCCTGTAATGGTAAATAATTTAACAGTATGGCCCTCAATTTTTTTACCGATGGCATCTAGCTGGGCAATGTAATCGGCAGAGATAATTGATTTATCATTGGCAAAAGGCACAATTAACCGAAGTTCTTGTGGCGCTGCAACAATGATCTGCTTTGGCTGTTTTATTGGTTCAATAGGTAGCACTACTGGCGTGGCCTGAAGTACTCTAGTATTGCCAAAGTAATATTTAAGGCCAAGGCTTAACATATCCGAGTCGTTTTTATCGAAGTGGTAACGCTCCCACTCAAGTGTTAGACGTGTTTGTTTTGACAATAAATACTCTGCATAAGCACCGTAATAAAAATCAGTGCCTTTAGTATCGTGCTCGCCAACATGCTCGGCTGTATATACGTTAACCGTATTAAAATCGCCTTGCCATTTAAACAAACCAATACGGCCATTTAAGGTAAAAGACGGTGTAAGCGCTAAGGTTGCAACACCGCTAATTGTTAGTCCACGTGCTGAAGTTGGGTGCAGATTATCTACGGCACTAAAGAATGCACTTGGGTTTGAAACGACTGTCGACATTGCAACATCAACGTTGCCAAGATCACTATACCCGCCCTCAATGGCTAAGTTTGGGGTAAAAGAATAACCTAGGTTCATCTTAAAGCCCAAGCGTTGTTCGTTAATGACAACATCGGTAATGTTATAGCCTTGCGCTGCCAGTGGGTCACGAAAGTCAGCAATCGTTGAGCTACCATTAACCACGCCGACTCCGCCGTGTAAGTACCACCCTGGTTTAGCGCAATATATTTGTTTTTTTTGCTCTCTCAATTCACAATCATAAGGTAAATTAACCGATTCATTGGCCAATGAGTTGGCGCTAGTTAGGTATAATAGTGAGGCTAAAATAGTAGTGTTGCGCATTATGCTTCCTTAATGAAGTGGCGACGAACAGTAAATAGGGATAATAAAACAAGCAGCATTACGCCCATCGAACCGGAATTTCGCACTCGTAATTCAATGGCAACAATAGTGACTGTAACGGTGGCCAAATCTGTGCCGCCAGCTAAGTCAGAAATACCGTAAGTGATAATGTCGCTACCTATAAAATCGCTACTAGGGGAATACACTAGTTTGCTATCTATGATTACGACCTCGCCAAATAATGCGCTAGCAGATGTTATCACCAATTGTGCATTCTCTGGATCCTTATCATTGATTAAAACATCGATGGTGCTTGAGGTGTTTATATCAGTTTTTACGCTGTCGTTAATCGCAATAGGCTGCTCATTAGTGGTTGAAGTTAATAAAACACCTACACCACCGGGATCGACAATCGTGCTATTAACTAAGCCGTCAGCATCATTAATACCACCATCGGCAATGATTAGTTGTACACACCAATGCCCTTCAGTTAGGCCATCGTTCCAAACATCGCCACCCGGAGGAGGGCAGAAGCCAGGCTCTCCAAGCGTTGAAAGTACTTGGTCATTACTGGTCGGCGTAAAGGTCACCCAGCCAGTCGTTGGCATGAGTTTTCGATATACTGCATTGGCAGGAATTGGTTTGATTTGTGGCATCACTATTTTATAATTTTGCCCTGCATCGGGCAAACCATAAGCGATGTAGTCAAAAATCCCACCGATATTTTCAGCGTCAGGATCTTCAATCAGTAAGTCATCATCGTCTGAAGCTATATCATCTAGAGTGATTTGTGCGCCACTGGTTTCACCGCCAATAGTAAAATCACCACGGCGTAAACAAACCCCGGGATCGCCTTCTACAAAGTAACCCTCGAGATAATGGGCTTGCTCTGGTAGCACATTACACTCAGATACGGCATCGAGATAATCGGCTATACCGTCCCCATCGTTATCGCTATATCCTTCAACAATATCAGGAATACCATCAAGATCACTGTCAGCTAGAGTTAGCACAGCGAGCTGTTCAACGACTTCGATGTAGACGAATTCTTCATCAAAATAGTTGCTGTCAGTAAGGTCGGTAACCTTAAGTGTTACGTAATAAAGGCCTGGCGATAAGTCAGTTGTATCAAAGCTAAAAGTTGCAGGCGTATTATCGGTATCAAGCAAAGATGATTGCGCTGACGACCATTGGTAAGAAAATTCTTTATTAGCAATAGGGTGATAGACTTCGCTGCTAATAACCACTGGGCTGCCTGTAGTCACGGTGAGACGCTGTTGATTTTGTTGGGTGACTATAAGCTTTAAATCGGGGGCAACATTGTGCTCACTAATGGTTATGGTGTGAGAATACTTATTACCACGGTTGAGCGAGTCGCTCAGTTCAATAGTAATTGTTTCACCATCATCAAATTCAAGGTCTTGCAGTGTCGCGAGCTTAATGACACCTTCTGAACCTGACTCTATGGTAATAAATCCATCAATTAAATCATGATCCAATCCCGATAACGCGCTACCGCTGACGGTAAATGGAATGTCCAGCGGATAGATTGGCGACGCACCATTTAAGTGAACACCTACACTAACTTGGAAGCCCTCTAAAACGGTTTGGTCAATATCAAGCGAAACCAATGGGCGTACTTTTACCGATTGTGCGGAAACTGCGACATTACCATCGGCATCGGTTGCTTGCCAGTACGCGGTATTAATACCGGGTTCATAGAAGGTTATACCATCAATTAATGAAACGGGCAGTGGATTACCAAAGCGATCAGTGGCTGTTGCTGTGCCTAAATCTAACTTAGTAAATAGCGCATTTGCATCGCTAAATACATCATCGGGTAGGATAATTGTCGGTAGTTTTGCGTTACTAGCAACGGCAACGTCAATATAAACAACAGCCTGATCAGTTGCGCCATGGCTATCTTGAATTTGATATTTTACCGTCGCGATACCATCAAAACCTAACGCTGGGGTATACGTTAATTGCTGGTTGTCCCAAGTTACAGTACCTATTTTAGCTGTTGCGCCAATAATAGTGATGCGCTCCGAAGGGTTGTCGGCCATATCACTATCGGTATCATTGGCTAGGACTGCGATGGTTACAGCGGTATTGTAGGCTGTTTGAACATCGTCGTTATTCGCTACAGGCGGCTTGTTTTTTTCGGTCACGGTAATCGTGACATTTCTAACAAATACCTCTCCGGTTATCGGGTCGGTCACGCTATAGCTAAAGCTGTCGGTGCCAAAATATCCTAAACTTGGTATGTAGCTATAACTGCCATCTGGATTAAAGGTAAGACTGCCATGTTGCACGACAATGTCATTAGTTAACTCATACAACAACGATGCACCTGATGTGGTGTTGTCATTTTTGGCTACGCTTGATTTATTTTTGCTGCTGTCTTGGATAACTGTGAGGGTGTCATGACCGGCTGTTAAGTCATCTACAGCGACGACCGTTATCGAGACCGTGATTGTTGCTGTTTCATTGGCCGTTACATCAAAAGCTTGGTAGCTAAAGCTATCATTGCCCGCATAATTTGGATGTGGTAAATAAGTATAACTGCCATCGATATTAAAGTGTAACGTGCCGTTGCTTACATCACTATCAAGGGTGAAATATAAACTTCCGCCAGACGTTGTCTCGTCGTTTGACGCAACCGTTGCAGCATTATCGATGCTGTCTTCATTGACAGTGAGAGAGTCATTTCTTGCGATTAAATCAATCACCGGACTCACCTTAATCGTGACGCCTTTCGTTAAGGACTCACCGGAAAGTACATCGCTGACCGTATAGCTAAAGTTATCGTTACCAAAATAATTAGCATTAGGCGTATATAAGTAGGTGCCATCGTTATTAAAGATCAAGCTGCCATTATTTACGTTGCTGCTACTCACTAATGCATAACTCAGTGAACCGCCAGACAATGTGTAGTCATTAGCAGTGACATTAGCGGCATTATTGGCACTATCCTCAGTAACTGTTAACTGATCAT
>JABSRV010000062.1 GCA_013214905.1 Psychrobium sp.
TCCGTTCAAGACAAAACCTGAGTACCTACATCACTGCTTTAGCGGACTTCCTTATGCCACTGGCATAAGGGTTCTGCTTTCGCTCTAGGCAAAGCGGTCAAGGTTCGAATCGCCTGAGCTTATTGAGCCCTTAGCCAGTAAAAGCTAAGTGATTGCGATTCAAATCCGCCGACACAAAATATTCTGAACGTCGCTTGCGGCGGCCTTTGGATAAATACAGGACGTATTTCTTAATAAAACTGCGGTTTCAAGGATGACGGGTTATACCCATAACCAATGAAGATGCAGGTTTTGTAACGCTCTAAAACCCAATCTACTGTGTTGCACTCAATCCCAATAGCCAGCTATTGGTCGGCAAACTGCTCCTGCGTTGCCCTACTGTCGACATCCTTGTCGAAATCAATCGCGCGCCTTGTATATAGAATTTCATATCATTTACAAATTCCCGCATTTCCAATGGTCACGGGTAAAGTTAATTACTTAACTTTATTACCATCGTTATCTAATAAAATAGGTTCGCCTAAACCTAACTCTTTTAGGCGTGGCAATTGTGTTTTAGCATCACCAACTACAAGATAGAGCATTTTGTTGTGATCCATGTAATTGCTAATTGACGCTTTTGCTTGCTCAAGAGTTAAGTTGCGTAACGCTTTTTGCTGCACTTCAACGTAGTTGTTGGCTAAGTCATAGCTGCTAACATTTTGCAACATGCCCATTAACGCGCCAGTTGTTTCAAAAGCACGTGCATCTTGCTTAGCCAATACAGACTTGGTGCTGTCTAGTGCGGCTTGGTCAAAGTTATCTGCGTAGTCTTTGAAGATATCACGGAACGTTTGCAATGACTCTAACGTCACGTTAGAACGTACGCTTGAACGAGCGGTGAATGTGCCGCCAAAGTTGCTACGATCAAAAGCAGAATATGCGCCGTAGGTATAACCCTTTTCTAGACGTAAGACTTGGAATAACTTACCAGAGAAACTACCACCTAAGTTGTGGTTAACCGCTACTGCTGGGTAATAATCGCTTGAGTTAGCTAACATTGCGCGGCTACCGATGCGAATAAATGATTGCTTAGCACCAGGTACATCAACAAAATAAAGCTGTGATTTGTCTAAGGTTGGTCGAGCTGGTGCATTTGCTATCTTAGTGCTACCTTTTACAAGTTTACTGGCAAGGGTTTGCAGGCTTGCAGCGGCTTGTTGTTGCTTAATATCACCCGCGATATGCACGCTAGTTAAATTAGCAATTACATTGCTTTGGTAAAACGCTTTAACGTCTGCCAAGGTAATAGCGGTGACTTCATCAGTGGTGCCGCTAACTGGTGTGCCAAGGTTGCTATTGCCATACATTAACTTGCCGTAAACATTGGCGGCAATCGCGCCAGGGTTACCCGCAGATTGCTGAATTGACGCTAACGTAGTCTTTTTAATACGCTGCCATTGTGTTTCGTCCCAGCGCGGCTCTAAGATAATCTCTTGTGCAATAGCCATCACTTGATCGAAGTTTTTGCTTAACGTATTCCCACGTAAAGTAATGTACTCGTCGCTAGCGTAAAAGCTAAGTTCAGCGCCCAATTCACCCAGTAAGCTTTCTAGCTGTTGCGGTGTTTTGTTTGCGGTGCCTTCCATAAGGATATCGGTCAGCAAGTTAGCGGTGCCGTGTTTGCCAGTCAAATCTAACGAATGACCGCCTTTAATGCGGATTGAGAATGATACCAATGGCAATTCGTTATGGTTAATGCCCAATACCTTAACGCCATTGCTTAAATCGCTCTGCCAAATGTCTGGTACGGTAACCGTAGGCGTTTCGCCGTAAGCAGGGTTAACTGAACGATCAAACTTACTGGCTGCGCTAACAACAGGCTTAAGCATTTCTTCTTTTTTAACTTCTTTTTCAGCGCCTTGCACTATCTTCTCTTCCACGATGTCGGCTTTGGTTGCATTGTTAAGTGCTAACTCAATTTGACCTTTTGGCACGAAGCTCGTCGCAATGAAGTTTTTTCCCAAGATGTATTGCTTAAATACACGCATGATGTCGTTTGTGGTTACCTTGCGGTAGTTTTCTATCTCTGTGGTGATCAAGTTTGGATCGCCGTAAAACTCATTGTAAGTCGCTAATGACGATGCTTTAGAGAAAACGCCGGTTAAGCTTTTGAAAAATTGAGTTTCTTGACCGGTTAATACGCGTGCTAGTTGCTGCTCGGTAACCCCTTTTTCGGCAAAAATAGCAAAGGCTTTATCGATGCTTGCTTTAACGTCATCAAGATCTTTATCACCAAAGGCGCGAATATTAATCGCGAAAGTACCGGCTAATTCGCCGTGGTTAGTATAAGCAGAGGCACGTGGTGCTAGTTTATCGTTAGTCACCAATTGCTGATACAACACTGTGTCTTTGCCATCGCTTAATAGCTCGGCTAGCATTTCTAGCGCGTATTTATCATTATTGTTTTGCTCAACCGTTGGGAAGGTTAGCGCTAATTGTGGCAACTTAGCAAAGTTGTCTTCGTGATAAAACGATTTTGATTCTGCTAAGGTAACTGGCATTGGCTTCATTGGGCTGACATTGCCACGAGGCTCAAATTCACCGAAATATTGCTCAACCCACGCTTTCGCTTGTGCTTTATTAAAATCACCAGCAAGTACTAAGGTTGCGTTATTTACGCCATACCATTCGTTGTAAAAATCACGCACGTCTTGCAACGTCGCATCTTGTAAATCTTGCAAGCTGCCGATCACTGACCAGCTATATGGATGCCCTTCAGGATACATTGCTTTAAGCATCACGCCATTAGCATGACCGTAAGGACGGTTATCAACGCTTTGGCGCTTCTCGTTTTTAACCACTTGTTTTTCGTTTTCAAGACCTTCTTTAGTGACTGTATTAATGAAATAACCCATGCGGTCAGATTCCATCCACAATACTTTTTCTAAACCATCGCTTGGCACTATTTCGTAATAGATGGTGCCATCTTGCCATGTACCGCCGTTAAGGCTGCCGCCCATTGCACCGATGTTTTTTATGAAATTACCCGCGCCAACATTTTCTGAATTTTGAAATAACATATGCTCGAAGAAATGAGCAAAACCTGTGCGGCCAACTTTTTCACGGTTAGAGCCAACATGGTATTGAATAGCAACGGCAACAACTGGATCAGACTTGTCTAAATGAAAGACCACTTCTAGGCCGTTACTTAAGGTGAATTTTTCTATATCAAGGGTTAAAGCTGATTGGCTCATTGCCGAGGTGGTCGATTGTGCGGCAGAATTACTGTCGCTGGTCAGGTTACATCCCTGTAAAGCCAGTGCTAATGCACTTAAGGCAAAAATTTTCTTATAGTTTTTCATGGTCATTTCCAAATAGTTTGATTCACAGCAACCTGTACTCTAAGGTCAGCCAGCAGAAATGACAATATTAAATTGTATCTAATTGTTAATTGATCTTATCCCCAACTACATCTAATAATTGGGGCAAGAAGGATAGGTGATTTTACTCGTGGGCTAACGCGTCAATTGGGTTAAGTTTTGACGCCTTAATTGCCGGTAACATGCCAAAGGTTACGCCGATAATACTGCAAAACGCCATGCCAAGAAATGCCCACTCTAAGGGGATATTGGCTTCAAAGCTGGTCATTAGGGTCATTGCATTGCCCAAACCAAAACCAAGCAATATACCAATAATGCCACCGATGTTACACAGTACGACTGCTTCAAACAAAAACTGCAGCAATATATTACGGCGTTTTGCGCCAAGAGATTTGCGTATACCTATCTCTTTAGTGCGCTCGGTAACCGATACCAACATGATATTCATGATGCCAATGCCTGCCACGAGTAAGGACACTGCACCCATGATAAAGGCACCAATCTTTACACCCGTGGTTGCTTTATTAAAATTATCAATTTGGCTACGACTGGTAAAATAGTGAAAATTATCATCTTCATTGTGCTTTAAATTACGAGTACGGCGTAATAGCTGACGGGTTTCTTCAATAGCGTCATCAAGTAATTCTGGTGTCTTGGCATGCAGGGTAATGTTTGCCGAACGGGGAAAACCACGTGAATTGGTTTTACCATAAACACGGGTGTAAGCTTGGCTTGGCATGAGCGCCATGTTTTCATATGGTCCGCCAAAGGCAGAGTCTTTTTTAATGAAGACCCCAATAACTTTATATTTACGACCGTCAATGCGGATCATTTTATCGATAGGATCGGTAAATGGAAATAATTCCTTCGCCAACGCATTGCCCAATACCACTACTTTACGCGCGCCCATCATGTCCATGCGTGAAATATTTCGTCCAATTTCAATGAAATGCGTATTATTTTCTGCATATTCAGGAGAACCACCACACAAGGTGACATTGGGCTCGGTAGTATAACCGTTGTAGGTTACTACTTTACTATTGTCCCAAAATTCGGTGCCCACTAAGTCGACGCTTTTCACCTGCTCACGAATAAGCTGCGCTTCGTCAAGGGTCACCGGAGGCCATTTCATCGCGGCGCGGCGCTGTGCATTGCTGCTAAAACCGTTAGGCCATTTTTGCACCTGAAACGTTTGCGAGCCCAACACGGTCATCTCTTTTTCCATGGTGGCTTGGATCACCGAAATTGCGGTCATCACGCCGATGATAGACGCAACGCCCAAAATTACTCCAAATAAAGTTAATGACGAGCGTAATTTATTCACTCGAATCGCACCAAGCGACATAAAAAATGTATCTCTAATCAGATATTTACTCATAACGAAGTGCCTCAATAGGGTCTAATTTTGCTGCACGATAAGCGGGCACAATACCCGATATAACACCCACCACCACCGAGATAATTAATGCCGTCACAATGATTGAGGGCGAGATGCTAGCAGGCATTAATGTTTGATTGATAATTTGGGTAATAGCCGCTGAAATCAACAAACCGATTATGCCGCCAAACAAACATATAATTGAAGACTCAAACAAAAACTGCATTAATATGCTGCGACGTTTTGCGCCAATGGCTTTTCTAATACCAATTTCTTTGGTGCGCTCTGTCACCGATACAAACATGATGTTCATTACGCCAACACCGCCAACAAACAATGAGATGCCGGTAATCATTAGTCCCACCGCCACTACCACGCCCATCATGTTGTTGTAGGCCGATAAGATGGTATCGAGTTTGTTGAGTGAAAAATCATCTTTTTCTGCGGGTTTAAGGCCACGGATCTTACGAATTTCACCAATCACTTCATATTCAAAATCCGCCATTTCCTCAGGTGAAGGGGCCTTGATAGCGATGCTAACATTAGCCCTGCCGCCACGCGTGCCTAAGGTTTTTGAAAAGGTACTAATGGGGATGAATACTTGGCGATCAAAATTTGGTCCGCCAAAAAAGCTGCTGCCTTGTTCTTCCATCACGCCAATAATAGAAAATTTATGTCGACCAACTTTGATGATCTTACCTACCGCGCCACTTTGACCAAAAAGATCTTTGGCAATTTCAGATCCAATAACCGCGACATTTTTTTTGTATTCAACATCAAATGGCATTAAAAATCGGCCAGTGCTAGGCACCATGTCAGAGACAATAATCTGCTTTTCGGTGGTGCCCATGATCCTAATGTCTTCGAGCACTTTTGAGCGGTATTTTAAATTTCTCATGCCGCCAATGCTTGGGTTTACCACGCCTCTGCCTTGCAAGCGTTGTTGTAGTTTTTTACTCTGCGCTAGGGTGATGTCTTTGCGGTTTCTAAATTCAAAACCCGGACCCATACTGATCCAAGGCCGTTTAGAAACATAAATGACGTCAGAACCAATGGAGGCAAAGGTTTCACGAAAGGTGTTTTTTAAACCATTAGCTGCGGTCATGGTGGTGATTACCGCGACGATGCCAATGATAATACCTAATGCGGTTAATGCGCCGCGACTCTTGTTAGCCACCAGCGCACTTAAGGATAATTTAAACGATTCAGAGATATCTAACGCTAAATTCATGATCATTCTCGCTTGTTAGCTAACCGCACTATCGGTCGTGGCTAAATGGACGGATTTAGTGACCGTATCGCTTTCTATCAGGCCATCTCTCAAACGCACCACACGGTGCGCGTGCGCTGCTATTTCATCTTCATGGGTGACCAAAATAATGGTATTACCTTGCTTATGTAGCGCATTTAAAATCTCCATGATTTCTCTACCAGTAGAGCTATCAAGGTTACCTGTAGGCTCATCCGCTAGAATAATTGATGGATTGCACACTAACGCACGTGCTATGGCCACACGCTGGCGCTGACCACCAGATAATTCATTTGATTTGTGCTGTGCACGATCGCTTAAGCCAACATCATCAATGACCTGATTTACGATCTTACGCCGTTCACGTTTTGAGACGCCTTTGTAGATAAGCGGCAGTTCAATATTCTGGAATACCGAAATACGTGGCACGAGATTAAAGGTTTGAAAAACGAAACCAATCTTCTTATTACGAATGTCGGCTAACTCGTCTTCGGATTTTTCATTAACTAAGTCATTCTCCAAGCGATAGGTACCAGACGTTGGCACATCAAGACAACCAATGGTATTCATTAGCGTAGACTTACCTGACCCCGATGGACCCATGATAGCCACGTATTCGCCACGTTTAATCGACAAACTGATGCCGCGCAGTGCATTGACTTCCTGATCACCCATGAAATAGGTTCGGGTGACGTCTCTAATATCAAGAATGGTGTCGCTTGTGTTCATCGCGTTCGACATATTACTTCTCCTTGCTATCAACTTTGTCTTTGCTAACGCGTACTTTATCGCCGTTGTTTAACTCGCGAGAAATAGCACGGTAGTTACCAGAGACAACCACGTCGTCTAATTTAAGACCGTCGGTAATTTCAATTAAATCGTTGCTTTGAATGCCGGTTTTTACCTGACGTGCAACCACCGTATCGCCTTCTTTAACAAAAACAACCTCAGCGAAACCGTCGTTGTCAGCGGTATAATCACTTGCTTTAAATTTCGAGTTCTTGGTAAGTTGCTTGATGGTACGCACGGTAACTGACTGAATAGGAATACTGATCGCATCATCACGTGTTTGGGTAATGATGTTAGCGCTGGTGGTCATGCCTGGACGAAGTTTTGATACATTGCTGGTGATAGCAATTTTCACTTCAAATTCAGTTTTTTGGTTGCTAGAACCTGGTGAGCCAGCTGTTGAACTCACGGCAATTTCAGACACAATACCAGTAATCGTCTCACCAAAGAGTGCGTCGACTTCAATCTCAGCAATTTGATTGAGTTGAATGGCAATGATGTCATTCTCATCAACAGCAACAAGGGCTTCCATCTCGTTAAGGTTAGCGATAATCATGATCACATCTTCTTGAAACTGAGAACCAATGGCAATCTCGCCGACTTCTTTATTCAGCTTGCTTATAGTGCCTGCAAGAGGCGCATACATGGTGGTTTTTGATAAATCATCTTGTGCACGTTTTAACGTGCCTTGGCTTTGTGCTACTTGTGCCGATGCTGACTCAAGGCGAGCCTCGCTGACATCAAAAGATGACTTAGCTTCGTCTAATCTTGATTGTGGTTCTAATTTTTGAGCGACTAGCTGCTTGGCTCTATTTAATACACGTTGCGCTTGCGCCACATTTGCTTTGGCTAATTTTTCGTTGGCGCGTGAAGATAATACGCTTGCCTCTAGTGATTCAACGCCAGCAATGTATTTTTCGCTGTCTAACTCGACTAATAACTGGCCTTTCTCAACCCAATCACCTTCGTTCACGTGTAATGCAATAATCTTTGCGCTGACATCAGCACTGATATTGATTTTTGTTTTAGGTTGAATCTTACCCGTTGCATTGACCTTCTGAATAATTTCGGCTTTCTTAACCGTAGTGACTTCAACCTTTTTACCTTGTTCTTTGTTTTCGCCTTTGCTTTTAAAGAACAGACCTGCTCCCGCGATAGCCAAAATGATAACGAAAATAATTATTTTTTTCATGAGGTTCCCTGCTAACTAAATGTGCTAGTCAAATGATTAATCGATTTATACCATCTACCATGGCAGAGATTGCATAAAAACGTAACCGGAGGGGAGGCTAGAACTGTATAAATAGAGCGCTATTTTAGTAACAGGATGTGTTATTAATTGGTGGGAATTGTAGACATCGCCGTTCATTGCCATCTCGATAACTGCTCCTACGTTATCCTAATGTGCACATCCATGTGCAAACATGGCACCGCGCATTGCCGCCATGGATGGTGGTACTTAGGCTTTGCTGGGACCATAAAGCCTGACTGTTCGTCCTCGGCTCGGGCTCCTGCTTCGCTCTACCGATTACATCCCTGTAATCGTGAACATAAAAAAACCCGCGATAAACGCGGGTTTTTAGGTTAACGGGCTGCGATTAGCTGCTTGCGTTAATTGCTGCGTTCAAGATGTCGCTTGGGCGCATGATTGCTTCTATTTTAGCGCTGTCTGGGTGGAAGTAACCGCCTGGGTTAGTTGCCACGCCTTGCACGTCGTTAAGTTGAGCAACGATTTTTTCTTCGTTGTCGCTTAACGTTTGTGCCAATACGCTAAATTTAGCCGCTAGTTCAGTATCTTCTGTTTGCTTAGCAAGGATTTTAGACCAGTACATTGCAAGGTAGAAGTGACTGCCACGGTTATCTAATTCACCAGTACGACGAGATGGAGACTTGTTGTTTTGCAACAACTCGGTAGTCGCTTCATCTAGCGTCTTAGATAAGATAGCGGCTTTTTTATTGCCTTGCTTTTGCGCCATGCCTTCAAGAGAAACAGCCATCGCCATGAATTCACCTAGTGAATCCCAACGAAGGTGATTTTCTTCAACAACCTGCTGTACGTGCTTAGGAGCTGAACCGCCAGCGCCAGTTTCGTACATGCCACCGCCCTTAAGCATAGGAACAATAGATAACATCTTGGCAGACGTTCCTAATTCCATGATTGGGAACAAATCGGTCAAGTAATCACGTAATACATTACCCGTAACAGAAATGGTATCTAAACCACGAATTTGACGTTCCATTGAATATCGGATCGCTTCGTTGTAATCCATGCGTAGAATATCTAGGCCAGTAAGATCGTGCTCTTGCAGATATTGATCAACTTTCTTAGCAAGTTGCATATCGTGTGCACGTTCTGGGTCCAACCAAAAAATAGCTGGAGTGTTAGATTGACGAGCTCGTGTCACGCCTAACTTAACCCAATCACGTATCGGTTCGTCTTTAGTTTGACAAGCACGCCAGATATCGCCTTTCTCAACGTTGTGAGAGGTTAATACGTTGCCGTCTTGATCAACAATACGCATCACGCCAGCTGCTGGCATTTCAAACGTCTTGTCGTGAGAACCGTATTCTTCAGCTTTCTTAGCCATCAAACCAACGTTAGGTACAGTACCCATGGTGGTTGGATCGAAGCTGCCGTTAGTCTTACAGAAATTGATCATTTCTTGATAGATACGAGCATAAGTACTTTCAGGCATTACTGCTTTAGTATCTTTCGCGTTGCCATCAGGACCCCACATTTGACCGGCATTACGGATCATTGCTGGCATTGAAGCATCAACAATCACGTCACTTGGTACGTGAAGGTTAGTTATACCTTTAACAGAATCAACCATTGCAATTTCAGGACGGGCTGAGTAACAAGCTTGTAAATCAGCTTCAATTTCCTCTTGTAAGGTGCCTGGCAACGATTTGATTTTTTTGTAAATGTCAGCCAAACCGTTGTTAGGGTTAACGCCCAATTTTTCAAAGGTTGCCGCATGCTTTTCAAACGCGTCACGGAAGAAGACTGATACGGCATGACCAAATACGATTGGATGAGACACTTTCATCATGGTGGCTTTAACGTGTAAAGACCACATCACCCCAGAATCACGACAATCATTTAAAGATTTTTCAAAGAAAGCACGCAGCGATTTAGCGCTCATGAACATGCCGTCGATGATTTCGTCTTTCTCAAGGTCGAATTCTTTCTTAACTTCAACGTCACCGTTTGCTGAAACGTATTCGATGCGAACAGTGCTTGCTTTATCAACAGTCGCTGATTGCTCGCTTGAGAAGAAATCACCTTCACGCATGTAATCGGCGTGAGATTGTGAAGCCATGCTCCACTTGCCCATTGAGTGTGGGAATTTCTTAACGTAAGCTTTTACGGCTGGCGGCGCACGACGATCAGAGTTGCCTTCACGTAATACAGGGTTTACTGCACTACCCATTAGCTTACTGTAACGTACTTTAAGTGCTTCTTCGTCAGCATTTTGTGGCATTTCAGGGAAGTTAGGTACTGCAAAACCATGTTCTTGTAATTCAGCGATACATGCGTTCAATTGCGGTAATGATGCGCTGATATTAGGAAGCTTGATGATATTAGCGTCTGCGTCTTGGGTTAATTTACCCAAGAATGTTAAACCGTCGTCAACACGTTGCTCTTCAGTGATAAAGTCAGGGAAACTTGCCAATACACGAGCACTTAATGAAATATCAGTCAATTCCATGTTAATGCCAGCAGCAGAAGTAAAGTTTCTGAAGATTGGAAGTAGCGACCACGTGGCCAATGCTGGCGCTTCGTCGGTCATTGTATAATAGATAGTGTTCTTGTTAGACATTCTGTTTCCCTGTTCTGATGACATTAAGTCACATTAGTTGGCAAAATCAGTCGTATTAATCGACAAGACAAACAGCCTTGTCGAGAAGCGTGCACTGATAAAATGATTCTTGTAGGACCAATTATTCGTAATAAAATAACATGGCTGTACTAAAAGAGGGTAAATACTAGGCATTTATCGACTAAAGAATGAGAATACGTGAAACAAACATTCATACACGGTTACTTTAGGACATGCAAAGCAAATATCGGGCGCTATATTAGCGTATTTTATGACTAATTTGAAGGTATTGCGGTTGAATAGTTATTCGAATGTGAGCGCTGCAGCATTTAATCCGATAAATGCTGCTAATTGGTGGGGTATTAGCGTAACTCGCGGCGTAAAATTTTACCTACCGGAGTCATCGGTAAGTCGCTGCGATATTCAAGTTTTCGAGGTAATTTATAAGCGGTTAAATGCTGACGACAAAACGCTCTCACCTCGTCTAACGTCAATTTTTTACCGTCTTTGGCCACTATAAATACTTTCACTGTTTCACCTGAACGTTCGTCAGGCACGCCAATCGCGGCACAATTTTCAACGTCTGGATGTGACGATAAAACGTCTTCAATTTCGTTAGGATACACATTAAAGCCTGAAACAATGATCATATCTTTGATGCGATCTACAATGCTGACGTAGCCATCTTCGTCGATTACCGCGACATCGCCGGTTTTAAACCATTTGCCATCGCTAGTAAAAGTATCCTTGGTGGCTTGTTCTTGCTGCCAATAGCCTTTCATCACTTGAGGGCCGCAGATGCATAATTCGCCACGCTCGCCAATCGCTACTTCGTCACCGTTATCGTCAATGCACATTAATGACGTGCCTTGCAGGGCATAACCTACGGTGCCAATGCGCTCGAAACCATTCACCGGATTCATTGCAACGGCGGGTGAAGTTTCGGTTAAACCATAAGCTTCAGAAATGCCTACATTGGTCATTTCTTGCCAACGTTTTGCTGTGTCTGCCAATAATGCCGTGCCACCAGAGAGTGTGAACACTAACTTACTGAAATCTAATTCTTTAAATTTCGGGCTAGCCATTAGCGAGACGAACAGGGTATTTAGACCAATGAAGCCTGACATTTTCCACTGCTTCATCGCCTTAATAAATGTCTCTGTATCACGGGGATTAGCAATCAATAAACTGTGCGCGCCCAAATGACAAAATGTCATTAAATGCACCGTAAATGAATAAATATGATAAAGCGGCAAGGGCGCAACAATGGTCGCGTTTTCTTTACCGGTGGTTTTGCTCAGAATAGGCTGACCATTATCATTGGTTTGCTCAAACATTGCCGAGGCTTGCAACATGTTGGCCACTAGGTTGCGATTGGTCAGCTCTGCGCCTTTGGAAACGCCAGTGGTACCACCGGTGTATTGCAAAATAATAGTATCGTTTGGCTCTTTTAAATGATTGGCTAGAAATGATTGACCTAGGTTGTCATTAAGGATTTGTCTAAACGATAACGCTTGAGGTAAATCATATTTTGGCACCATTTTTTTAACGTATTTAATCACGCCGTTAACTAGCATGCGTTTAACGCCCGGCAACATGTCTGCCATGCTGGTGATAATAATGGTTTCGATGCTGGTTTTTTCTTTAATGTTCTGTACCGATTTAGCAAAAATATCCATGCACAATAATGCTTTGGCACCGGAATCATTAAATTGGTGTAACATTTCTGTTTCGGTATAAAGCGGATTGGTATTCACCACTCGCATGCCAGCACGAAGCGCACCGTACATCGCTATAGGATATTGCAGCACGTTAGGCATTTGAATAGCGAAGGCATCGCCTGGTTTTAAATTGGTATGGTTTTGTAAATAGTGAGCAAAAGCGGCGCTGTATTGATCTATTTGACGATAGGTCAGCGTATGGCCAATGCCGGTAAACGCATTATTGTCTGGGTAGGCTTTAAATGCATGCTCAATCACGTCAATCACCGAATCATACTGAGTGAAATCTATTGAATCAACCACACCGGGGGCACGTTTGCCATCCCAAAAAGAAGCTTCCATTGTTATCTCCTATTTACAACGAATGAGTTAACTGTGAAGGCGCAAATAAATTGGCGCTTGGTAAGTTAATCAGTCGTTTTATTATTATTGAACAATTACTATGCCCTAAAAACACTCATTTTAAAAATCAATCGAGTGTTTTAAATGGTTATATTAAAAATAAATGTGATTTGAGGCTAGATTTTCAAATTATCAGGCGTCTTTTAGTGCCATCATTAGCATCATTTCTGCTAATTTCTCGGTGCTGTATTTGCCACCTTCTTGATACCAATGAATGGTGCCGCTAATTGAGCCGATGAGAAAGCGGCGTAATATCTTTGGGTCAATGTTGACCAAGCCCTGTGTTTTGGCTTGAGATAGATGCTCAAACCAGACGGCTTCATAGTTATCGCGCAGTGTTAGCAGTTTTTGCTGATTTTCAGGGTTTAGACAGCGCCATTCATAAACCAAAATGGTCATTTGTGCGCCTGTATCTAATAATGACGCTTGGAGTTCACACAAGATAAGCGCATGTATTTTATCTGTTAGGTTTTCATTAAGTGATAAAGCGAGCTCTAATCTTGCTTGGTTCAATAAGATCGCTTGATGCATCACATTAAGCAATATTTCTTGTTTGCTTTGGTAATGATGAAACAAACTACCCGATTTAATGCCCATTTCTTTGGCTAAATCGCGGACCGTAGTGCTGTCAAAGCCTTGTCGTTTGAATAAAGTAGCGGCGGATTTTAGCAGTCTTCCTTTGGCACTTGCAGGGTCAACAATCACACTTTGATCTATTAATTGATCGGTTAACTGCTTGCTTTTCAACGCGCTTAAAGCGGTAAATGACATTTAATTTCTGACAATAGTGTTTGAATTGCGCCAATTCTACATCATCAGTTATACAATTGGTTAATTTTACGAATTAATCGGCATGTACACCGAGGGCAATGTGTTCTAATATTTAATAATAATAAAAAACAAACTCTTACATCATTGGCTTGGTTGTTGCTTAGCAAGGTTAAATTTATCAATCATGCGTTGGAGCATTTCATGAGTCATCAATTATCAAAAGTCGTTATATTATCAATCTTGTGCCTTACATTTTTGTCAGGTTGTGGCATGCGCATGGGCAATGCCAGTTTACACGGCGGCGAAAGTTACAGTTCATGGGCTGGCAATACGTCGGTTAATGCCAACAAATCAGCAGGTAATATCAAGGGTGTTAATGGTAATATCTCTGTCGGGCATCATGCATCTGCACAAGAGATTACCTTGGTTAATGGCAATATTGATATCGCTCGATTCGCTAAAGTTCAATCGCTAAGAACGATTAACGGTGGCATTGATATAGATGACAATGCAGTGATTAAAGGCCGCGTCAAAACCACTAATGGTCATATTCGTATCGGTGAGAACGTGACAATAGGTGGCGACATATCACTATATAACGGTGATATAACCATAGACAAAAATAGCCATATCGTTGGAGACATCATTATTGCACAGCGCAGAAGTTGGTCTTTTCTTACTCAGAATGAAAACACCCGCTTAACCTTAAAAGAGGGCGTGACGGTAAGTGGAAAAATTCATTTATATAAAGAAACTACGCTAACCTTGCCGAACTCGGTTAGCGAAGACAAAGTGCTTCGTCATTATTAATCGCGATGTTTGACTAGTGCTAAAATAGTTTAAAAAAATAGGGTGGCTGACTAGTATCAGTCGCCTTTTTTAACAAATAATTTCCACGCGTCACTGCCACCTTTCATTGAATATACTCGCTGTAACCCCATTTTCATTAACGCTTGACTGGCTAAGGCCGAGCGTGCACCTGAGCGGCAATATAAATAAATATCGTGTTGTGACAATGCCTGTAATGTATTTTCTGCGCCGCATATTTGGGGATGACTAGAAATTTTCATTTCTAGTACCCCGCGCGGTATATTCACCGCATATGGCAGCATATCGTTTTGTATTTCGGTGCTCTCACGCACGTCGATCAACATAATGTCATTTGAGAGTGTTGACGCCAGTTGCTCACAACGGATTTCATTAATTTGTTGCTTGGCCTGATTGATAAGTTCATTGACTGAGATAAGCATGATGATTCCTAAATTTGCACGATGGATTGAATAAGAATGTAACTAGCCATAACGAGTAAGAAGATGGCAAAGATCCTTTTGATCTTTTGTTGATCCCAACGCCCAGCTAACCTTTGGCCTATTAGGCTACCTGCAATACCAACAAAACTCATGACACCAATGATCGTCCAGTCAAGTTGTTGATTGCTTTCGGTAATAATCTCATGGTATTTGATGGAACCAGCACTGGCATTGAGCACAATAATCACCAAACTGGTCGCTATAGCCGAGCGCATACTCTGGCCTGCCCAAATAACTAAGGCTGGCACCAGTAAAAAGCCGCCGCAGACACCAACAAAACCTGTCACAACGCCGATAGCACTGCCTTGCAACACTGAAAACAACGGATTAGTGCGTTGAGTCTACTGATTGCTGTTAGCACTTTTTGCAAAATACATTTTGTAGGCAGCCGCTAGCATGACTAAACCAAATACGATCATTTGCATAAGGCCGCTTATACCAAGCGCCCACTATAGTAATGAACATGCCGGGAATCGCGAAAAGCGGCCAACTCACCGCTTTATTACAAATGCCCGATATTGCGGCGACAAGGCTGATGCTAGCGACAATGATCAAGGCACTTGCAATAGCTAGTTTTTCGGGCAATTCCAGCGCGTAAACCAAAATAAGCACGGTAATTATCGCGCCATCCGAGCCAATAATACCGAAGGCGAGACCCACCAATATAGCGCCAATATGACCAGTAACATGAATTGCCTCTCGCTGTTTTACGTTTGTATATCGTACATTAGTAATGTACGATATGTAAATCAAATCAACATGAGGTGCACATGGCAAAAGTAGAAACCTTTTATCATCAAGAGTCATCTAGCCTAAGTTACATTGTTTATGATCTTGTGGCTGGGCACGCGATCATTATCGATAGCGTATTAGACTTTTCTGCCAACTCAGGTCAAATATCAAGTCAATTTGTTGACCGACAAATTGAGTTTATGGAGAAGAATCAGCTAACTCTGGTCTGGATTTTGGAAACTCATGCCCATGCTGATCACCTATCAGCAGCGTATTACCTGAAAACAAAACTAAACGCCAAGGTCGCGGTGGGTGCAGGAATTCAAGAGGTACAGCAGACGTTTAATACGGTGTTTAACTACCAGCAAGGCAAAGCGACAACAGATATCTTTGATCGATTATTGCAGCACAATGATCAACTTTCTTTTGGCGACCTAACATGCCGAATCATTGCCACACCAGGACATACCAGTGACAGTATTACCTTTTTGATTAATGATAATGCATTTGTTGGTGATACGTTATTTATGCCCGATGGCGGCACCGCCCGTTGTGACTTTCCTGGTGGCAGCAGTGAGCAATTATTTGATAGCGTGCAGCAACTGCACCAGTTGCCAAGTGCAACAAAGCTGTGGATGTGGCATGACTATCAGCCAAATGATCGCGCGTTAAGGTATGTCACTACGGTAGCTAACAGCAAAGCAAATAATATTCATCTGCGTGAGGGCATTAACAAAACGGAGTTCGTTGAGCTGCGCAGTAAACGTGATGCTAACTTACAAGTGCCCACACTCTTATATGCCTCGTTACAGGTCAATATTCACGGCGGACGATTACCCGTTAGTGAAGTTAACGGCCAAACCTATCTGAAAACCCCACTTCAAATTGCTAATAATTTACAACAACTGAGAATGTTATGACAAATTTTACCCCTATTTCCGCTTTGCTCGGCGGTGGCATGTTAGGGCTAGCCGCCTTGATATTGCTAAAGTTTAATGGCCGAATTGCCGGTATTTCTGGTGTTATTAACGGAGCATTGCAGTCAAAATATGCAAGTGGCGATAAAACTTGGCGTTGGATTTTTCTGATTGGTCTAATGCTTGGGCCTTTGTTGGCTATGCCCTTTGCTGAGCGGGTTGATATAACGCTAGAGGTTAACTGGACATTAATCATTGTCGCAGGATTTTTAGTCGGTTTGGGCAGTAGTTTAGGCTCGGGCTGCACTAGCGGTCATTCAATATGCG
>JABSRV010000063.1 GCA_013214905.1 Psychrobium sp.
CGACCACTGCTTAACATGATCATTACGCACCGACCTTAAACGCTTACGCTGCGCCGTTTTATATAGCGCCACTTCGCTAATATTATCAAACCTCAATTCACTGCCAACACGGTAATACCAAGGGGTATTGAGGGCAAATGTATTACCTATGTATTGAAAATTAGCACCAGCAATCACTCGATTATCGACTTGCTCGAATTGGTCGCCATTAATAGGATCTTCTAAAAAATACGTGAAATTTGAAAATAGATCTAACTCACTCTTAATAACATAGGCGCTGCTTGCCCAGTCATCGGTTAACCAATTGGCAGAAAGGCTATAACGTGAAGACTCACCCCCTAATGTTTTATCGACGCTAGCTAGGCGATCAAGGTCGCCATTAGTCACCGCGCGTTGGGGGATTTGATCGGCACCTGCCCACTCATTATCGTAAGCCATCAAGGTAATGCTAAATTCACGTTCTGACGTGTCGTTACTATAACGCAACATCGCATTGCGTTTTTTTGCGTCTTGATCGCTGTCTAACCAAGGGCCGTCATAAGACTGTAATTCTAACGCCGCCACCAAATCGCCAGTACCAACTTTAGTACCATGAGCCGCTACTAAACGTTGATAATTATCTTGACCATATTCAATGCTAAGCATGTTTGTATTAAGGCGTTTCATCAAACTAAATTGCGCAGCGCCAGCACTGGAGAAGTCACCAATGGCTGCATAATAAGGGCCTTTGAAATAATCAATGCTATGGACTAATTCTGGAATAATAAAATTGAGATCGCTATAACCCTGCCCATGTCCATGGGTGCGCATATTAACAGGCATGCCGTCTACATTGGTGGAAAAGTCAGTGCCGTGATCAAGATTAAAACCACGTAAGAAATATTGATTGGCCTTGCCACTGCCGCTGTGTTGAGTGACGACCATGCCGGGGACAAATTCTAATATCTCACCGGTACGAGCAATGGGTTTTCGTGCAATATCTTGTGCACTAATCTGCCCTTGCGAGGCTGAGATACTCTGCCCTAACAATCCTTGGCGCTGACCATAAACCGTAATTTTATCAATGCGTGTATCGTGCGCCGCACTGCCAAAAGAAGCCAATATTAGAAAGAAAAAACAACACTTGTTCACAAGATGATCCCGTATAAAATAGATGATTGCGCCACTGTTTACAGTAAATGACGCACTATTTCAATAACTGTCGAAGATTTAGCAACGAGAACGGGTCTATAGCTGTATCACTTGGAGGAACAGCTTATCATTAGCCTTTTTTTTCATTATCGCTATGTATCTGACTATGCGTTATTTAGATGAGTTGATTGGAAATTATTATCGTTCTACTCAAGCCACTTTGTTTGCCAACGGCAACAATGGTACTAGGTTATGCTATAATTCAACCGTATACTCTTATTTTGTGAATGGGTTTTTATGACTGATATTAATTTGCAAAAGGATTTCCCAGTACCAAGCAATGAGTTATCTAGATTAAGCGAAATACACGCTTATGGCATTCTAGATACCCTGCCCGAGCAGGAATATGACGATATTACCATGTTATCCGCTCATATTTGCAATACCCCTATATCGATAGTAGCCATTATAGATGAAACTAGAAAATGGCATAAAGCAAAGTTTGGAATCGATAAAGATTCCGTGCCTAGAGATTTTGCGATTTGTTCTCATACTATTATGAACAATGAAATTCTCATTGTTGAAGATACTCACCAACATGAAATTTTCCGCCACATAGGCATGGTCACCAATCCACCCTATGTTCGATTTTATGCTGGTGTACCGTTAACCAATAGCGACGGTTTTTCGCTTGGCACACTTTGCGTTGTAGATACAAAACCTAATGAGATCAACGATTATCAAATTCGTGCACTAAAAGCGCTAGCCAGACAAACGGTAGCGCTGCTCGAATTACGAAAATCACTACATAACAGCCGCAAGCTACAACAACAAATATCCGAGAAAAATTTACACTTAAAAGCTCTCTGTCAAACAGATGACTTAACAAGTCTATATAACCGGCGAGTACTTGAACGGGAATTATCTCGGGAATTAAAACGCAGCAGACGTTATGGCGGTTCATTTTCATTAATGATGATAGACATCGACCATTTCAAAAAACTAAACGATACGCAAGGCCATGCAGCTGGCGATAACGCGATTATCGACATCGCTAAATTACTAGATCTAGAGTCACGCGATACAGACGTTTGTATTCGTTATGGCGGTGACGAATTTATTATTTTAATGTCAAATACCAATGTTCAGCAATCAATGGATATTGCCAACCGTATTAGAATAAAGGTTGAAAATCAGACCACCTCATTAGCAAACCTTACCGTTAGTATCGGGGTTGCATACATCGACCGTTTTGATTTGACCGAACAGACTATTTTGAAACTTGCGGACACAAGCCTTTACCAAGCGAAAAAATCAGGTAGAAATATTGTTATATTGCAAGAGATTAGCGCACAAGTATAATTGTGCACTAATCCATATCGGAAAAACGGAACATCATCTATAGTTCTGTTAACCGTGACTGGCGGCTTGCAGGTAAGCTGCTCGTTGTGTCACTTTTTCAAGATAGGCTAAGGTATGCGTCTTTCCCGCTAATAAACCATTGTTACTAGCAATATCTAGTATGATGGTCATCATGATATCTGCCGCACTAAATTGCTCACCAGCAAAATAATCGTGCTGACTTAGTCGCGCCTCAATGTATGAAAAATCGAGGGCTATTTCTTTGGCTATATAACCATCCATCGGTTGCTGATGATCACGTTGCTCCATTTTCATGAAAATATTAGCGATAACCGGCAAACCCAATGAACCTTCGGCAAAATGCAACCATTCTAGATACGCATAATATTCTGGCTCTGTTAATGCAGGACGAAGACGATTCTGGCTATCTTGATTTAAGATATATTCCATCACTGCGCCTGACTCGCACAAAATAATATCGCCATCAACAATCACCGGGGCTTTAGCCAATGGGTGAATTAGCTTTAAGCTTGGCGGCGCCAAATGAGTCTCTGCATCACGTTGATGTTTAACCATCTGATAAGGCATATTTAACTCTTCTAGCAGCCATAATACGCGTTTCGAACGCGATTGATTTAAATGGTGAACCGTTAACATATTATCTCCTTATAACGCCAAGCTATCTGGGCCGACACGCATCACCAATTTACCGAAGTTTTTACCTTCTAATAAACCAATGAATTGTTGAGGTGCATGCTCTAACCCGTCCACAATTTGCTCTTTGTATTGAATTTTCCCGGCCATTAACCACTCGACCATTTGCTGGCTAAACTCTTGATAACGATGACCATAATCATCAAACACGATAAAGCCCTGCATCTTAATACGTTTGACCAACAAATTGCCCATTAACAACGACAGACGATCGGGGCCACTTGGCAACTCGGTCGCATTATATTGTGAAATCAACCCACATAATGGAATTCGAGCGCTGGTATTAAGCAATGGCAATACCGCGTCAAAGACCTTGCCACCAACGTTTTCAAAATAAACGTCAATGCCGCTATCACACGCCTTAGCCAGTTGCGCCGAAAAATCGTCACAGTGGTGATCGATACAAGCATCAAAACCCAATGTTTCAACGGCGTAGTTGCACTTAGTTGCACCGCCAGCAATACCAACGACTTTACAGCCATTAATTTTAGCGATTTGGCCGACTAAACTACCTACTGCGCCCGTTGCCGCTGCGACAACCACCGTCTCACCCGCTTTAGGTTGACCAATGTCTAATAGGCCCATGTAAGCCGTTAATCCGGGCATCCCCAATACTCCTAACGCTTGAGATGGATTAGTCATCTTGCTATCTAATTTTAATAAATCAACACCGTCCGATACGCAGTAATCTTGCCAACCGCTAAAAGCAACTACCCAATCGCCGCGCTCAAACTTGTCATTGTTAGACTCTTCAACACGACACACACAGCCACCCACCATCACCTCACCCAAGGCAACAGGCTCTGCATATGATGGTGCGTCACTCATGCGTCCACGCATATAAGGGTCAAGTGACAAAAAGACCGTGCGTAATAGCACCTCGCCTTGTTTAGGTACTGGTATGTCGCTACTTTTTAATGAAAAGTTAGCATCTTTTGGTGCGCCAAATGGACGCGATGCTAGTAATACTTGGCGATTAATTTTTGATGTTTGCATAATATAATTTCCTAAATGGGTTACAGCGCTTGCATTAAAATTTGACAGCTGGTTTCTAAATCGATGTCACCGTGCTCACCTAAGCTGGTCATGCCATGTTGCTGTAACTTTTCCAATAACAGCTCAACATCAGCCAAGCCAAGGTCTACCTGTGATAAGCGAGTAGGCAGAGCCATCTCTTTAAAGAATGCTTCGGTAAGTTCAATAGCGCGGTTAATACGCGTATCATCATCACCTTCGGTTATTTGCCAAACGCGCTGAGCATATTGCAGTAACTTGGCGCGTTTTTGTATCCTTTGAACCTTCATCACGGCTGGTAAAACGATTGACAACGTACGCGCATGATCGATGCCAAAGGCGCCAGTAAGCTCATGTCCAATCATATGACTAGACCAATCTTGCGGCACGCCAGCGCCAATTAAGCCGTTTAAGGCCATGGTCGCCGACCACATAATGTTAGCGCGCACTACCAAATCATCTTTGCTTTGCGCCGCCAACGCTTTAGGCCCTTCTTCAATCAGGGTTAACAATAAACCTTCGGCGAAACGATCTTGCACCATGGCATCAACCGGGTAGGTAAGGTACTGCTCCATAATATGTATAAACGCGTCAACCACACCGTTGCTAATCTGTCTATCAGACAACGACAAGGTGATTGAAGGATCTAACACCGCGAACAACGGACAAACAAGTGGGCTAGAAAAGGCCAATTTGTTGCCATCTCTGGTCACCACCGAATTGCCGTTGCTTTCAGAGCCTGTCGCAGGTAACGTTAATACTGCACCAAGTGGCAAGGCCTTTTTTACAGGTTGTTGTTTTGCCAAAATATCCCAGCAATCATCGCCTTCAAATAACGCAGCAGCCGCAATAAATTTCGCACCATCAACCACCGAACCACCACCGACAGCCAGTAAATAGTCAATGCCTTGCTCTTTAATAATTTGCTGCGCTTTCATTAAGGTGTCATAGGTTGGGTTAGGCTCAATGCCTGAAAACTCAAACCACGTATGCTGCGCTAACGCGTCACTAACTTGCTGGTATACGCCATTTTTTTTGATCGAACCACCGCCGTAAATCAGTAAGACTTTAGCGTCTTTTGGGATCTCATTGCTAATTTTACTAATTTGACCTTCACCAAAATGGATGCGGGTGCTGTTTTGAAAGCTGAAATTTAACATTTAAAACTAGCTCCTTATGCGCCAAGATGACTTAATAATTTTTGCGCCGCCAGCTCTGAACTCGCTGGATTTTGACCGGTAATAATCAATCCATCTTGCACAGCAAAGGCATGCCAATCTTGCGCGCTTTGATAATCGCCACCGCGACTAATTAACTCGTCTTGCAGTAAAAAAGGTACCACATCGGTAAGTTCTACCGCGGCTTCTTCGCTATTAGTAAAACCAGTCACCGTTTTGCCTTTAATAGCAAACTCTCCACTGGCTAACTTAATGTTTAAGAATGCTGCACTGGCATGACAAACCGCCGCAATCGCCTTGTCGCTGCTTAAAAAGCTTTGCAGTAAATTAATTGAAACAACATTGTCAGTTAAATCCCATAATGGACCATGTCCGCCTGGATAAAATACCGCGTCAAAATCATCGCTGCTAATTTTCGACAATGGTGTGGTATTGCTAATAAGCTGCTGCGCGGTTTCATCAAGGTCATAACGCTCAGTTGCTGGTGTTTGAAAATCGCTTAATTCGCTGGTTGGGTCAATCGGCGCTTGTCCGCCCGCAGGCGTAGCCAAAGTAACCTCAACGCCAGCATCAATAAATGCATAATAAGGAGAGGCGAACTCTTCAACCCAAAAACCGGTTTTATTGCCTGTATCACCCAATTGAGAATGTGAGGTTAATACCATTAATACTTTTTTGTTTGTCATTTTATTCACCTGTTTATTAATTTGAAATGAGTATAACGCGTTATAAAAAGCTTACAATGCAGATAAAACTGACTTCATTGATTCAAATATTGATACAATAGTCGATTCAATCAATAAAACTATTACCGAGTCGACCTATGAACGTTTCCTTTGAACAACTAAAAAGCATGGTGGTTTTTGCCCAAATCGTTGAACAAGGCAGCTTAAGCGGCGCCGCCAAGTACATAGGTTTATCCCGAGCAGTGGTCAGTTATCATCTGAAAAAATTAGAAGCACAATTAGAAGTAAAACTGTTAAACCGCTCAACACGTGCCATTAATCTGACTGAAGCGGGCAAAGCCTATTATCAGCGGTGTCGCATTATTGCCGAGCAAGCAAACGCCGCCAATCAGCAAATAGAAAACCTAAAAAGTGAGCCCGTTGGTTTATTAAAAATAAGTTGTCCTGTCAATGTCGGCTTGCAAACTATTGTGCCGGCGCTTAACCAATTCAGAAAACTCTACCCTAAAATTGAGCTTGATCTAAATTTAACCGACGAAGTGGTTAATATTATGAAAGATGGCATCGACTTGGCTATTCGCGGTGCGCCTCTTGCTGACTCGGCTTTACAGGCTATAAAACTAGCGACTTTACCGACTTGTTTGTGCGGCGCACCCTCTTATTTTCAGCAACATGGCCGCCCGACAAACCCAAGCGAATTAAGCCAGCATCAATGGGTTATTTACAAATTAACCAGCAATGTGATTGAATTAAAAAAAGGTAATCGCTCGTTTAGCATCACTGTAAATGGCAGCATCAGCACCAATAATGCAGCGGCGCGCACCGCATTTGTTGAAGGCGGTCATGGCTTAGGGCGCATTCCCACGTATGATGCCTGGCCCAAAATCCGCGCTGGCACTCTTGAATCGGTACTTGATGATTATCAGGCCAAGGATATTAATATTTATGGTGTGTTCCCACCGGGCACCGCTAATACCAAAAAGCTACGTTTACTACTTAATTATTTACAAGAATATTTTACCAGTCACAGTACAATTAGCAGTGTAATTAATGAGCGTTAACCGTAAGCTTATCTCTATGACCCCCTTATAAAGGATGCCACCAGCAATGGATCAACAAATTAGTCTAAATCGCCGTTTTCTGATTATCTTTAGCATTGTATTTGCTGGCGAAATGATCTTTAGCTTGCCCTTTCATGTCGCGCGTTTTTTTCGCCCGACCTTGCTCGATGTATTTCAAATCAGCAATACACAGCTTGGTGACATTTTCGCGTTTTATGGCACCTTAGCCATGCTCGCCTATTTTCCCGGCGGCATGCTTGCGGACAAATTTAGTGCGCGTATTTTAATGAGCTTTTCATTGCTTAGCACCGCACTAGGTGGTCTTTATTTTGCGCAAATTCCCAGCAGTGACCATCTGGTTTATTTATACGGTTGGTGGGGTGTAACCACCATATTGTTATTTTGGTCATCGATGATCAAACTCACCAGACAATGGGGCGGCAGCAATACCCAAGGCAAAGCCTTTGGCATACTCGACGGTGGTCGCGGTTTAGTCGCGGCAGCGATGGCTTCTATTGCTGTCTTTATCTTAAGTTACGGCTTACCCGGCAATGTGAAAAATAGCACGCTAGCACAGCAAACTGACGCGCTGCAATCAGTCATTCTATTTTACAGCGCGATGACCTTGCTAGCCGCGATTATCACTTGGCTGGTTATTCCAAAAGATCAACATGAGGTACCACTAAAAGAACGCTCCGCTCGCCTCTCATCAATACACGCCGTGACCACAGTATTGACACAACCTATAGTCTGGTTGCAGGCATTTATTGTATTAACGGCCTATTGTGCCTATAAAAGTTTGGATTACTTTGGGCTCTACGCAAGCAGTGTTATGGGTTTAAATGAAGTGGAGTCGTCGCGCTTAATGGCCAACGCCACTTATTTGAGACCCGTTGCTGCAGTTGTAGCAGGCATCGTTGCGGATAAGGTAAAGGCAGGACGAGTCATTAGCTGGTCATTCTTTTTACTAGCGGCTTGTTATGGTGCATTTGCATTGCTAGAGCCAAATAAAAACAGCAACAACTTGATAATTGAGCTTAATTTTTTACTGACGTTTTTCTTGGTCTTTGCGATCCGCGGGGTTTATTTTGCATTATTAGAAGAGAGTAAATTAAGTGGTAAAATTACAGGTACTGCGGTTGGCATGATTTCGGTGATTGGATATACACCAGATATATTTTTTGCACCAGTGGCGGGACGAATCCTTGATGCATCACCTGGCATTGTCGGTTTTACCCAGCTTTATAGTGCAATGGGCATTATTGCCATAATAGGTCTATTGCTAACGTTAACACTCGCTAGAACAATAAGATAAATAAAGAGCATGCCTATAAGTCATTAGCTCGTGAACATGCTCTTTTCGCTTTATCAGGCTGACACTAAAACGTTACGCTAAAACCCACCGACGGGCGCATGCCAAAGTCATCGTCATCTTCGGCTATAATGAGATCATTAGTTGATTTAACTTTTTGGTAATCTAAGTCGATGCCGCTAATATTGCTTACCGCCAGCACGTTCATTACTTCAAAGACAAGCTTAGCGTCGAGCCCGAAGAAATCGGTTTTACGCTCAAAACGAACATCTAAACGATGATATAAATCGTGACGTTTTGAAAAGGCTTCACCATAAATTGGTAAAAATCGACCCGCAAATTCTGAATTCTCACGCACACCAACTATCGGCGTATAGGCCTGACCACTGCGCGCGGTTAAGTTAAAACCACCGCTCCAACGCTCACTCATTTGATATTGATATACCGCATTAAAAACAATGGGCGTATCGGCATAATAGTCACGTGTCACATTAGTCCGCTCATTAGTTCGCTCACTTTTTGCGTAACTTAGCGATACCCAGCCATACCAGTTGTCGGTTTTATTCTTATTTAATAAGAAGTCTAAGCCGTATGCTTTGCCAACCATGTCATTGCTATATAACGAATTGGCATCGGGCTGATTTTCGTCTAACGCCAACGGCAAATCGTCCATGACTTTATAATAGGCTTCAATCGACCAGCTCCATTCGTCACTCAGCTCTTGCACGAAGCCAATCGTGGTGTGTTTTGCCGTTTGCGATTTAAGTTTCTCATTGCCAATTTCAGGCAAAATATGACCAAGATCTTGTTGTCTATTATATCCACCATATTTAAGACTGATGGTGCTCTCGTTACTGACGAAATAATTTAATGCAAGACGAGGTAAAAAAAATGCTTCGTCGCTGTATTTACTGTGCTGCCATTGCACGCCAAACTCGGTTTGAATGGCATCGGTTAAATTGGTGACGTAATTTGCGCCAATAAAATAACTGTCTAAGTCCGCGCTAACCTGTCCTGTGATTTGCTCACGTTTATTAACGTCACAATCAGGATCTGACTCGGTGCAAATGTATTGAAAGGTGTCGTAATAAAAATTTGATTTAAGGTCGAAATAGGCGGCATCAATAATCAGCTGATTTTTCTCGTCAATCGCGTAATTTAAGCGCGCTTTAACCGTATATTGTGTGCTGTTCTGATTCATGAAATAGCCGCCTGTTTTACCTTGCTGACGGCCATAACTTAAAACCTCTTCGCTGTTTAGCACGCCCAAACCGAATTTCAGCTGATAATTTTTGGCGTAATGATCCCACAATAAATTTTGACTATTGAAGCTGCGTTTAAATACAGCATCGCCTTGAAATTCTGGACTTTTTAGTGCTATTTCTGCACGTTGGTTAAAATTCGCGCCCGCGCTATCGTGCGCTTTGGTAAATGAAAAACTCAGTACATTATTAGCGTCCACATCCCAGGTATATTTACCTTGAATATCATAATCGTCTGGCGCGTCATTAACGGTAACACCCGTTAACTCACCATCATCATCTTCAATCTCTTCTCCGGTATTAAAGAATAATGGCAGATTGCTTTTTCTACCCGACAAGTAAAATGCACTGTCTTCGCTCACCTCTCCCTCAACAAAGAAACCGGTATTAAAAAAGCTAAAATCAATGGTAGTTTTAATATCTTGATGACGCGGCGTGCGCAAAGACACGTCAAAGACTGCCCCCGTTGCATTACTATAACCGGTGCCATATCCCGCTGAAATAAGCTGGAAGTCTTGTATTAAATGACGATTAAAAATTGATGATCCAAAATCATGAAATATGTATCCAGCAGGCATAAAATCCACTTCATACATATTATCTTGTGGGCTAGAGCCGCGCACAGCAGGAGCTGACATCGAACCACCAGCCGCTACTACACCTGGCAAGGCGAAGATAGCTTGCAGTGGATCGCCCATGGCACCGGGCATATCTACCAGCTTCTCGGCATCTTCGGTAATATGCGCCGTGATGTTACTACGCTTATAGGTAATGGTAATGCGTTCAATACTATCTTTTTTAATACTGTTTTTTTTGCTTGCGTGCTCAGCCGAGATTGCACTTGCCGAAAACGTACCAATTATCGCGATGGTTAGAATACTTAATTTCATCTTGTTAGTCCTTTATCTAAATAAATGGCTGCATTTTAGAGAGAGATAGCGACAAACTCTGTGGTAATCGTGTTAGAAAATGTTAAAAATTGTAAGGTCGAACTTTTGAGCAGTTAAAACAGTATTTTATCGAGTCTAAAGTAACGAACAATTTACTAAATATATCTTACACATTCCCCCCCCTCCCCGTAAAGCCATACAGTTTATGGTCTCAGTCTCCTTTAAAGTAACACCATCTGAAAATTCAGGTTTCAGAGTTTCTCAGGTGAGTTAGCACAAGGCACATCATTTTAGGAATGCTTATTGCCTTTCAAACTGATGTAACGCGTGATTACTTACCTGAGAAACTCCCTTTGGGCGGATTTTAAATCGTCAACTACCGCGTTATTCGTTTTACTAAGGGAATTACCATTACCTGCAACAAATGCCTTGCATTTGACCATTTAAATTCCTGCTGAAATCACGACTTTCCAAGTGGCATGGGTATATAGCAAGTTATGTGTGCAGTTTTACGATTATGAAATTAGCCAAGGCAGCAACGTATTAGCGGATGACTCAGGTGTGGGCCTTTACTTAGAAGCCGGTTGGTTATATCGCTTAGACAATGGATTTGGCCTTGAAGCTGGGATTAAACTAACCACGATGGGCGATTTGACCGTTGCAGGCACATCGGTAGGCATCGATTACGCATTTTAGTAAACAAGCGCTGCGATTATTTCTTACAAATTAGCTACAAATTCTTAGTGCAGTCACTTGGTAATGTTTGATAAAATTTAAACAACCAATTTGATTGCCCAATAAGGAATGCGTTGTCAATGCGAAGACTTCTAATCGCGCTATTTTTACTGCTGTCCGCTAATTATGCTGCTGCGGAACATGTTAACGATGAAATGACAAACAGCGACGATTTTCAATGGCAATTAATGATCGAGGTTGCTCTTGAATACAACCCGACAATATTAGAAACTGCTGAATTAGATGGCTTTTATAATTTTATTGGCGTTGGCCTCTACCTTGATTTATCTTACAAAGATTTCTTTATTCAAACCAATCGCCACCGCACCAATACGCTTGCCGGGGAATTTGGGTATAGGTTAGTTGAGCAGCATGACTGGGGCATTGATCTCATTGGCACCTTTTATTTTATCGGTTTTGATCCCGAGGCAATTGACCGTTACAACGATAAAAAAACACCGGGGGTTGCAAAGTTAGACGAGCGTAACCCCGGTGGCGGTTTAGCACTGCGTTACTCGTACTTTACCGAAGATGTGCTTTTTACCGCGGACTTGGCCTCGCTACAAGGGTCATTAGATAACAACAGTTGGCTAATTGATTTGTATTACAGCCATCGTAGTGGTTATAAGAATTGGGACGTTTATAGTGGTATAGGTTTTACTTATTACTCGGCCGATATTGTCAATTATTATGCGGGCATTACGCCCGATGAATCATCGGAAAATATGCCAGTTTATCAAGCGGATGATGGTATTAAAGTCGAAGCGCAGATTTTTGGGCTCTATCCGTTATCTAAAAATTGGACGTTTAGCACCGGAATAACCCAAACCTATTATTCTTCAAGTTTTAGCGATAGTCCGGTCGGATTACGACAACATATAACGATGGCTAAGGCTGGCCTACGTTATGTATTTTAGCCGTCTATTAATACTCGCCAGTGCGCTGTTGATAACAACACTGGCCAATGCGTCGCCTGAATCAGCAACGGCGCCGACGATATCACCTGAGATCAGCAAGTTTAGTGTTTTGCCCGCTACCTGCATTACGTTACGCAAAGGCAGAAAATGTTTTGCCACCGTAACCATTAACCTAACGTTGACTCAAATGGGCCATTATTGCCTTTACCAACAAGGCAATATTCGACCCATGCATTGTTGGCAAAATGTCGCACCAAAGAAATTGCGTATTGCCTTTGAATCGGCTAAAAAAGTAGTTTACATCTTAAAAAATGAGACATCTCAAAAAGTCATTGCGCTAACCTCGGTTGAGGTCAGTTGGGTGCACAAAACCTCGTCCCGCAAAAGGCGCTGGCGAATTTTTTAGCAAGAATAAGTGAGTCATTATGCCTAACAAAAACCGTATTTTATTAGTTGAAGACGACATTATTCTCGCCAATTGGATTGTTGAATATCTAATTGAGCAGCAATATGATGTGCGCCATGTCGAGCGCGGTGAACAAGTGATGGAATTATTTAACCAATTTAACCCCGATATTGTGCTGCTTGACGTGATGTTGCCTGGTATAAGTGGCATTGAAGTATGTCGTCAACTGCGTGAGAAGTCGGCCCTGCCCATCATCATGTTAACGGCTCGCGCCGACGAATATGATGAAGTCATTGGCTTGGAAGCTGGCGCAAACGATTATGTGATTAAGCCTGTGCGTCCTCGCGCTTTGCTCGCTAGAGTCAAAAATTTCATGTTGCATGCCTCAACCAATCAACCCATTGTCGATCGTTTAGAGTTTGGACAATTAAGCATTGATCAGCAATCTAAACGGGTTATTTTTCAAGAAAAAGAAATTGATTTGTCGACCAATTTATTTTCATTTTTATGGTATTTGGCCAGTAATGCGGGGCTAGTCATTGACCGAGAAAGCGTATTTCAGGCATTAAAAGGCCGCGAATACGACGGTTTAGATCGCCGATTTGATGTGATGTTATCAACCTTGCGCAAGCTGTTTAGTGATGATCCGCAAAAACCGAAAAAATTTAAAACTATTTGGGGCAAAGGTTACTTATTTGTCGCCGATGCATGGCAATTACCTCAGCAATCAACGCAAGAGCCTTCGCAAAATACTCCCCAAGAGCCACACCGCTAATGCGTCGTCTTTACATTAGTATTATTTGCGCCGTTTTAGGGGCTATTTTTGCTATGGGGTGGGGCCTAGATTTATTAGTAGACGGACAAGAACATATCAGTGAACGTGAAAATATAGCGACTTATCAGCGTATTATAGACGGCGCAGCGAATCAATTGGCGGCTACTTCCCCAACTAACATCGGGCAAGCAACGCAAACACTGGCCAACAATTTCACCGTAACGATGGCACTTGAACAGCGCAACAATGTGCAACTACCACCATCATTAGCCGCGCAATTATCGCAACCTGGTGGTTTATTGCTTGCCTCCCCTAGTGGCTCATATTTATTACGAAACATAACTAATCACGCCAATATTTTGCTGCAATTGCAATTACCAGGTTTTAAAGAAGAAAGTCAACACGGTGATTTATTATTAACAATGACCCTGTATTTGGGGGTTTGCCTGATTATCATTTTGTGGTCACTGCCACTGACTCGGCGTTTATATTTACTCAACAATACTGCGGCAAAATTTGGCGCTGGAGAATTTAGTGCGCGTTTACCACAAAGCCGTTTTTCTTATATTCATTTGCTAGAACGCAGTTTTAATCGCATGGCAACGCAAATTGAAAACCTGCTGGCAGACAATAAAATTCTAGCGCGCAGTCTATCTCACGACATTCGTACACCCATTGCTTGCCTGCGATTTGGCATTGAAGCGGCTCTTGATAGCAACAGTATCGAAAAAAAAAATAGTTACCTCAATCGCATGGATAGCGAGATTACGCGCATGGAGCAAATGACTAGCGCTTTTCTAGAATACGCTGGATTAGAGCGTCAAATGGGCTCGTTAACGTTGCAAACGGTTAATCTAAATCAATGGCTATGCGTTGTCTGTGACGAATTAACGCAATTCGCCGCTCAGCAAAATGTGGTAATTAGCGTAACGCCTTCAAATAGTGATATATCATACGCCATTGACGGGCAATGGTTTCATCGCGCGATGCAAAACTTGTTGTCAAACGCCGTTGATTTCGCACAAAGCAAGGTGGTTGTTTTACTGACCCTTCGTCAACATAAAATCATTATTCACATTATTGATGACGGACCCGGCATTGCGCCTAACAATATAGTTAAGATTTTCGAACCCTTTGTGCGCTCGGGTGACAATCGCTCTCGTGAACAAGGTCACTTTGGTCTAGGACTAGCCATCACCAGCAAGGTGATAACTTGGCATGGTGGCACTATCCAAGCTAGCAATGATAAAACAACCGGTGGTGCATGTTTCACCCTTACCTTACCGATTATGACGGTTTAAAGGATCACCATGTCACGCTAAACTTCTTTTATAAATTTATCGATGATTTTTCAATATTCACAAACTGATCATTGCTAAATTACGCATCAGTGTAATCCGAAAACATCACTGTTTTTTTTGGATTGAACATGTAAGAAAATAATAACTCATCGCACGCTTGGCAGCCTTTTCTTGCACGTTTCGGCTTAGGTATAACCACTATTTACGATCAGTGTCTGATTGCTGCACCGCTAAACGTAAACTTTTTATATCAAACTGATAATTTAATATCCTCTATCTACACATTAAACAGCTCACCGCCACTGATATCAAGCGTTGAATGGGTGTAATCAGCCTTAATTCAAGGTGACTGTTGATATTGTAAATCAATGAGAAATCAAGGCGCTGCGCTGGTTATTGACGTTCAGTAAATTTTTTATATGACGACAACTTGACATCTTTTTACAACTTTCGCGTCAAAGAATAGTTATATTTACCTTATCAAAATTAAGGTGAAATTATGAATCGAAAATTACTAGCAGTTGTATTAATAAGTATCGCATTGCAAGCATGTGGTAGCTCAAACAAATCAACAACAGAGAAAACTATTAGCGAAGTCCACGGCATCCAGCCTGCTGCTGTTGCAGCTTATATTAGTGACTTCAAGCTGCAACACGAGCAATTGAAATTTGAGTTTAATAAACAAGCATCAAAAATGTCTTTTATTGAACTTGATGTTAAAGAAAAAGAGATAATTGTAAAGTACAACAAAGGCCTCGTATTCATTGGTTTCGACATAGAAAACAACAAAGCGATTGCCAGTCTCACGCTAGCCGAAGGTGATACTTCAGATCTAGAAAATTTCGAGTCTACTAGAGCATTAACTGGCGTTAACATCGAGATTACAAAACAGGGAAATAATACGGTTTACAGCGGATTAGTTGTAGATGTTATCACTAAATATGAATATCCCATCTACATAGTGTTTAACGAATCTCTAATCAATGCGGGTGATAGCACAGTGGTGATTAATGGTACTAAGGCAACAATTTCAGGGACTTTAGGCACATCTACCTACATCCAAATACAAGATATGCTCAAGACTAAGAGTGTTGATACGTTAATTCTGAGCAATGTTGAAGGCTCTGTAAACGATGATATCAATATGCATACTGGCCGACTCATCCGCGCCGCTCAACTGACCACTTTAATGCCCAAAGATGGCGAAGCCTATTCTGGCGGCGTTGATCTCTTTGCAGCAGGTAGTCAAAGAATCTTTCAAGATGGCGGTAAACTTGGTGTGCATTCTTGGTGCTGTGAAAAAGGCAAAGACGCTGGCCAGCTGAGTAAAAATAATCCCGCACATGATGCACAGTTAACCTACTTTAGAGAAATGCTAGGAACTGAAAAAGGGCCAGAATTTTACTTTTTCACCATTAACTCCGCACCTGCCGACGGTATACACTTAATGACAAAAGATGAAATGATCAAATACAGCCTTGTTTCAAAGTAGGGCCTGTTAAGTTTTAATAACAGTTGAACACAGTGCCATCATGCGTTGTTATAGATATTTGTTTAGAATAACTAAACAATACGTCTTATGTCTCGTATTTGGCACACTTCTAACTTGCTGGAAGCTCGTATATCCAAGTAGCACGGTAAAAATTTGGCAAAGTGTATTTTTAATTTTATAACGAGCTAGAAATATAAATACGACATCTTCGGCGATTATTTTTTTTAATGATTCATTAACATCTGAGGCTTATATCGGTGGCTTTAATTAACAAAAAAACTCTTAAGCTGCATAGTCAACATTAGTCACTTTAAGCGCCCATCATCAATTGCAGCATTTATCCAGATATTAAACTCATCAATAATTATAATGATTTTGTTGTGCGAGGAATAATTAACTAGAACGAGATATTCGATTGATTTAGACATAAACGTCGAGAGTAAGGCTGCACTGTAATAGTTAATTTTTGCCAGCACAAGCGATCAATTAATCGTATAACAACTACCAAGGGTCATTGATAAA
>JABSRV010000064.1:0-6939 GCA_013214905.1 Psychrobium sp.
CGTCAAAAAAATGGACCATGCCAATAAGAAACTGGAAACCTGCGCTGAATCGTTTTATGATTGAGTTTGAAGAGCAGCTAGCTCCTCATATCTAAACGGGCAGTTACACAGCTGGTTTTACACCCTCACAAAATAATAGATGAGGTGAGTTATTCAATATCTTTCGCAATCTAAATTTTGTGGGGATCCCTCAGAACCTGACCCCATTTATTCTGACCCCAATTATGTTGTAGGCTACAGCAGTGATGCAGGGCTTTGGTTTGTGCTGTCTTTTTAATAAAGAGAGAACTCAAAATTTAATTTTGTTCTGACCCCAATCTATATGTCCCTTTTCAATGCTTTCACCAATTAGGATGAATGCGAAGCGGATAGTTTTCCAAAAAAGTCTTAGCTACCTTTTTTAAATTTATAGAATCGAAGTCAATTTTATAATGTTTGCCATGATCTATTACTTGCAAATTAATTAACCATTGAGCATATGCTTTGAAATATCTTAATTCGTCATCATTGCATCGTCGCTCTTTCGGTAATCTTTCAATCGCTTTATTAAGGTAAACCAACGAACTTTCTGTATTACTCAGTTCATACTCTACATAACCTCTTAAAAGACAATGTTCAACATCACTAAATAAACCCACTCGTTCTATACGTATCAGTAACTCTTTAGATTCTTCATTTTTTGCCTTAGCTGCGCAATCAAGAGCTTTAACCCAAAGAGGAGCAACCCTTATACCTAAGACAATATTCTTTAAAATTTTGAACATCATTTAATACCTAATCCTGAGATATATTAATAAAAAGCAATTAGTTGTAGTCATATACATTACTTTTAAAAGTCCCAATTATTGCTATTCATTAGCTTTATCAATAGCTTTAGCCACCACCCTAAAGATTTCTGCTATTTTTCCTTTGAATGTTTTTTGAGAAGGTGAAGGAGTATCCTGAGGTCTGTCTCCTTGATCCTTAATATTATTATATAATCTCTGGTCTGCAGATTTGTTATCTAATGTACTTGCTGTTGTAGCAGGTTTTTTATCGAGCACACCAGTTGAGTCAACAATTTTCACTTTAGCCTTGGGTGGACGTAATACTTTTAATGCTGCATCTTTAGCTTTTTGCTTATTCTTTCTCAATTGTTGAGATTTTTTCATTGCAGCTTCAATTTTTTCAAGTTTTTTAGCAATTCTCTTGCCCATCAGATGTCGATTTTTACCAGTAGGATCTGTATATTTATACGGATTATTCCCAACATATGAATAGCGATTAAAGGTTGTAATGTCCCCCGTAAACCCAACCGGATCATTCGAATAAAACCGTCCTATAACTGGATCATAGTATCGTGCATCCATAACATGTAAAAACAGCCATCGTAGCTATACTATGGTTGTTTTTTCATACATTTAACTGGCCTCTGTTATTTAGGTTCAATCACTTTATACTTTAGTGACATGCCACAATGTTGACCATAGTCTATTGTGAGATAGTTACCTTGTGCAGTTTTTTCATCAACGTTATACCAAGATAATACTTTCCCATCTTCAGTATAAGTACTTAAAGGCATCGTAAATTCAAAAATTTCGCCTTCCAACTTATCTTTATGCAACATAAGACCTATAAACTTCATCCCGTTTATTTTAGAAGGAACCTCCAAAACAACAGTTATTAAATAGTCTTTTTTAGACACCCTGATATCAATTTCTTTTGCATATTCAATACTGTGCTTTGCGATTGTTTTATCTGAAATTAAGCATGTGGTGGCATTACACACCATACTTAAAATACTTAGCATCATTAAAAAAATGTATTTCATTATGGGTATACCTGACTCATAACGTGATCGGGGTTACTCACCTGTTTATGTGGTGGTAAATTTTTGTAAGACATTCTCTGGCCATAACTTCCAAATTTATAGGGAGTATTTCCCATAAATTTGGGATGAGTTAAACCAGCATTATGTAATGCTTCATGTCCGATAACTAATGCTGTATTTTGATTGTCGCCAAAGTTAGCGTGACTTGTATTCATCGTTATAGTTTTGCCACCTATAACTCCCTCGCCAGCCTTTTGTCCTAACATCGAAGCGGCATTTGCAAAGTGGCCTCCAGTTCCCGTGTCATTGAGTGCAGTTACCCCAGAGTCAAGACTCCCCGCCATACTAATTAAATCACTTGCAGAATATCCTTCACTAGTAGTGTCGCCATCTGCCATTCCAGCGGCTTTGCTTTTGAGTGTTTTTGATGCTCGCGACATTTTTCCCGACAACCTCTTTTGCGCTCTATTAAATTTTTTCCACTGTTTATCTGTCCATCCTTTACCTCGTCCATATTTTCCATCAGGGTCAACATATTTGTAAGGGTTGTTGTTTACATAGGTGTATCGCCCAAAAGAATGTATTGGATTTTTTCCAACATACCCAACAGGATCATTACTATAAAAACGCCCAATCACTGGATCA
The DNA here is from genome assembly GCA_013214905.1 of Psychrobium sp. Lineage (GTDB taxonomy): Bacteria > Pseudomonadota > Gammaproteobacteria > Enterobacterales > Psychrobiaceae > Psychrobium. The sequence continues at coordinate 2,456 of JABSRV010000064.1, forward strand.
TAGTATCGTGCCTGCATATACACAAGTCCAGTATCATTATCGAACTGATGCCCTGTGTAACCAACATCATTTCCTTTGGATTTATCACTATTATCTAACTTCGCACCAAAGGGAGAATAATGCTCTCGCCACAATATATTACCACTTTCATCAGTCGCTGCAACAGGTGAACCTAACGCATCTGTATGCATATAAGTTATAGTGTCAGCCTGACTAATTGCGCAAAAAAACAAACTGCTAATAACGATACAACTAAAGTGTATGAGCTTTTTCATTAGTGTAATCTCCATATTTTTCATTAGAATTCATCCTCACCACCGCCACAACGGCTGTATTTTACAACCACCGATTGTTTTTTAGTGACTGTTTGCCCCCCAAATTTACAGCTCACTGATATTGTTTTACTACAATTAGCGTAATAACGCATAATGCCATAGTTTGGTTTATTTCTGCCTAAAACGGAGCATGAATCAGCTCCTTTCGACGTCCACTTAATATCGATATACTGTGCACCATTGAGGTAGTTTTTTGACAAAGACAAACTTAGATTAGGTTTACTTACTTGTAATGTACCACCCTGCTCATATTCACTACAGCTATTGCTGTGACACGCTCTCACTCTATAAATGTAACCTCCGTTAGCTTTACCTGACATATTTACACTGGTGCTGGAACCATTGTAGACAGTGGCCCATCTTCCTGAGGAGTGCTGTTGTACTTGGTAACTCGTCGCCGTGGTCACACGTTCCCAACTAACGCCAAAGTTACCGTCCGCATCTTTTAATGCATAGGTAATTCTAGAAGGTGTTTGCACAACGCGAACGACTTGACTCGTGCGATATCCACTACAACCAGTATTATTACAGGCCGAAATACGAAATTGATAAGTGTTATTATCAAGTATTTTTCGGATAAAACTAGTTGCTGATGTGCTCGAAACTAGAGTGCCCCAGCTGCCACTTCCTACCTTTTCTTGTAAAATGTAACGTGTCTTGGTTGCTACACTTCCCCAACTAATCGTTACTGAGTGACCATGCTGTATACTAGGCACAGATATATAACTCGGAGATAACGTGTTTACGATATTCCCCGTGTATCTAAATCCACTACACCCACTGCTATTACAAGCCATCACACCATATCTATAGGTTTTGTTTTTCGCGCCCGTTTTTTGATAACTTGTTGATTTCACATTGCCATGGATAATAGTCCAGCTACCACCATTAACGCTCTCTCGAATCATGTAGTGAGTCGCTGTAGCACTCGCATTCCACGTTACATTGTAAACGCCGTTGTGGTCGTAAGTGGGTACACTGGCGCTGCTTGGGACAAGTGGCGCCAGTAACACCGAAAATGTATTGGAATAACGATAACCGCTACAACCAGAGGCATTACAGGCATTAATTATATAACGATAAGTTGCGTTACCTTTTCCACTAAAGCGCTGACTTGTACTGGTTGGGTTTGCTACTGTTGCCCAGCCACCACCATTCACACTTTCACGTAAGGTGTATTTAGTCGCTGTGCTACTTGCGCCCCAACTAATGGTGAATGCACCATTTTTAATCGTTGCCGTTGGTGCGCTAATTCTGCTTGGCACTGGTGGCGGCAATAATACTGAAAAGACAACAGAGTCTTTGTATCCACTACAACCAGACGCATTACACGCTCTTACACCATAACGGTAGCTTGCCGTGTCTTTTCCACTAAAACGCTGACTAGTACTGGTTGGATTGGCTACCGTTGTCCAACCACCACCATTTACACTTTGACGTAAGATGTATTTAGTGGCCGTGCTACTCGCTCCCCAACTAATGCTAAATATACCGTTGTTAACCGTCGCTGTTGGTACATTGATACTACTGGGGACAATTGGCGGTAATAACACTTTAACAACGGTGGAAGTTCTATAACTCCCACATCCTTTTTGATTACACGCTTTTATTCTAAAGTAATAATTACCATTGTTGAGTGATGTAGCATTGAAACTCGTATTAACTCCTTCATAGCTTTTGTGCCAATCTACACCATTAGTACTTCGTTCCAAGATATATGAGGTCGCTTCATTAACAGTGTCCCACGTCACTAATATCTCCCCATTAATACTATTTGAAGGGGTATTAATAGCCGCAGTTCTATCAGGGAGGTTTGTAATTTGTGCTACAAGCTTGCCACCAAGGTATATTTGTTCAGTCGTTTTCCCCGTGTTTTTATCAAGTTGATGCATTAACTGTCCCGCTAAGTTATACATCGACAGTTTCGGTAATGCTGAACCTTGCGTTATGCTAATTCTTCTTCCTTGGGCATCGTAAGCATACTCAATACCATTAGCAGATAACATTTGGTTACCCACATCAAATCCAAATTTCGTTATTTTTCCTGCTAAGTTGCGACGAGTGATGTTGCCGCGTTCATCATAACTGAAATCTATATTTTTACTGTCTTCGACACTTTTCAAGCGGTTATTCTGATACGTATAATTAAGTATATTAGACCCAAGTGAATAAGATTTAATATTACCAAGAGCATCATAAGTAAGATTACCAGCTCCCCATTTTCCATCTGCGGTAATCAAACGGTCGAGTGAATCGTAATCCATAGTTAAATGATAATTAGTATCTACATGGTCACTAATATTAGTAATGTTTGCTTTTTGATCATAGCTATATGAAAAATCGAGTGCTGTCTTATTACCTAATTTTGTACTGATTGACTCAGGTAACTGACGCTCATTTAACGTTTGATTAAATTGATGTCCGTTTCCAAAATTAAATGATTTTAATTGACCGCCTGCATGATATTTTGCGTTACTGGCAAATACATTTTTTGAACTTGCAACTTTTAGCGACTGCCCTAATGCATTAATTTTATGATGAACAATTAGACCACTTGGATAGGTTGTAGCATCAATATTTCCTAATTTGTCATAGCTATACCCAATATTAAGTAGGCCATGAATAGACGTAAGTTTTTCGGCGACTAGTTGACCCACAGAATTATAATCATAGCCATTAATAATGCCATTACTCTGCGTTGCTTTCTCCATGTTACCATTCAAATCATATTCATAACTAGTTGAACTTTCTTGATTATTACTTTTATTGTAATTAGTTTTAGTTTGCAGTTGACCTAAGTTATCATAAGAAAATTTAGTACGTGAGCTTGAAGGTTCACTCCCTAAACACATAGATGCATTTACTATATGTGTAGATGCTCCACTCCATATTAATTCACCAAATTCACTATAATCATAACTATTACTGCCGGTGTCAGGTCGTGTCGTTAGACATAATCGTTGTTGTTCGTTGTAAATGTTCTTTTGAGTAACTCCGCCTTGTATTATTGTTGTCACGTTACCAAAAATATTATAATTAATGACAGTGGTTATATCTGGTACTTGCGCCATCTTACTTAATATTTTAATGGGCATTTGATAAGAAGGGCTGCTATAAGCTTCATAAACGGTCTGCGTTTTATTGCCTTTAGCGTCATTCACTTCAACAGTATTATTTGGCTGGTAAGCTGTCGTTGTTATGATGTCGCCAATTTCACTTGAACTCGTCGACTTGATTTGGCGTTGCATGCCATCATAAACAGTGCTTATTCCAAAATCCATATTCACTTGGTTGTCAGGATAACTCGTAAAAGTTTGTTTGTTATATGAGTTAAATTCATGATAGGTATATCGAATGCTTGTCGCGTCTGTGACGTCCTGTTCCACTTGTACAAGCGGACGATACAACCCGTCTAAGTAAAGATCTTTTTGATAATTCCCTCTCGATATTTGTTGCTTTAACATGCCGGCTGAAACGCCTGCAACACCATCATTTGACTCTAATATTTCATAAGAAATAACACTATCTTCTAATAAAGCACTAGCATAATTAACCAATGTTAGTCGGCCGTTATCATTGTATTTATAGTCAACAACATTTCCGAGAAAATCTTTAGTACTCGTTAATCTGCCGTCACTATTAGTGGTTAACGATATAGTCTTTGTTTTTGCACCATTATTAGCTTGTGGCACTGTAATTACTTTTGGTTGTCCTCTATAATACTCAGCACCATAGTCAATAAACCGTTTTTGTCCATTGTTCATGGTGACTTCAAAGGTTTTTCGTTTTAATGTTCCGTCACTATTATAAGTATTGGTAGATATTTTACGTCCAAAACTTAGCTGTATTTCTGGTAATACTTTGGCATTGTAGCGTGTCTCGGATGTTAGTACTTCATGTCCATTGGGTAATGTAACCCATGTTTTAACGGGTACATTTAATATCCATTGCTCTTTATCGTGAAAGTAGGCCTGTCGATACGTTTTTATTCTTGTATTTTCACCTTGATAAGATAGTTGGGTCACCTTGGGTTTTTCATAGGTGTTAAAATCGCTGTATTCCGTAGAGTATACGGTTTTTACCGTGCTGCCTTTTGTAAAAGACTCAATATCAGAACGCTTTAGCCGGCTAACGATACTATGGGATTTT
>JABSRV010000064.1:6949-11108 GCA_013214905.1 Psychrobium sp.
CTGCCATAGTCTTTACCCGCTTCATAGGTCGATGACGTACGCTGAAGTAATGACGTACCGTCCGTATCATATTGTTCCATAACGATTAACTTACCATCTAGAAAGCTACTAAAATCTCGATTATGATAATAAATTGTCTTTTCACCGCCAGGTGATGACACAGTTAATTTACGATGGTCGCGTTTATTTATTGACACTGTAGGGGTATTTAATAATGGGAATGGTGTTGCTGCGGTGTCATCTTCCGTGGCACTAGCTGCCCAAGACCCCTCTAATTCAGAATACTGATAGTTCCAAACTAATTCTTTATCTTGTCCCGGAATGCTTAATGTTTTTTTAATTAAAGAGGCGACGGCAAAACACCTCATGATATAATCTTTATTTTTGTGGCCGTCATACTCTCTGGTTACATTACTGCGACCAAATCGTCTTCCATCAATTTGGAACGTCCCCTTAACTCCACTTGGATGGGTTATTGTACCAATAAAGTTACTGCCACTCTTTGCGTAAGTACAAGTATCAGCTTCACCGCCAGACGGCTCTGGACTCAATGACGCTGAGTATCGACCAAATAAGGCTAAGTCATATATCCATTGTTTTCCGTCGGGTCTAGTTACACTTACTAACGATGAATCAACATAATTATAAGTCCATGTTTTACCATTAGCTGTAATTTCATCAACATAAAAACGATTTTCAGTATTGTATGTCAGTATTATTTCTCGATCGCCATTCGATTTAATCGAACTTAGCTGCCCATTATCATTATATTTATAATCAACAAAATTCCCATGTTGATCTTCGACTTTTGACACCATCATAAACGCCTGAAACGTTCGATTATAAAAGCCTTTTATTTTTGACAATGATTTTGAACCAACTAATCTTAGCTGGTCGAAAGTATAAGTTTGTCCATTGGGCGCCGATACTATAAACTTTTCCCCAAGACCATCTTTACGAGCTTCACAGGTAATTTTATAATGTGATTGTGTAACTTTCTTAAAATCTCGTCTAGAAACCAGCGTTCCATTATTGCTTAATAACTTTTCGTTAACTAGCCCCGGTATATTTAATGTGTCACCATTCCAAAACTCAGCTGGATAATATCCAGAGAAATATTCTGGTGTCAAGTCACCGCTACATTCTCTTCCTTCTCCCCAGCTTCCTGAATACCTTGTTTTTCTTGTTGTACGGTTATAACTTGATAATAATGTTGTGTGGATGTGGGGTAAATCTAAAGACCAATCTGCCATTCCTAACCGGCCAGTAAAAGCAAAGTTTCCCCCTTTAAAGTTTCTGCGAATTGCGACCTCTAAGCTACTGTTCCCTGGGATACTAATATCAGTATGCGAAAAAGACACAGAACCAACACTTAATCCAACTCGGTCACCTAGTAATTCAGTTGTTGCAGGCGTAATTGAATCACTAACTTTAATACGAGCTAATACTTCTTTATTAATGAGTTTACCATTTTCATCAGGGGAAGAACCACCGCCTGGAGCCCTAGCTGCCAAACTCACTACACCATTGCGAAACGAAGGAGCAGAAAAAGATTTTGGAGTAACTTTCACAGCACTAACTTTGTCACTTAGTTCTTTGTCAACTGGTGGTTTAAATATGATTCTTGAATTTAAATGGTTTGATATACGATTTATTCTGCTCTCATCACTAGTCGTAAACGAATATGCAAAATGAGATGTAACAACCGTAAGTATGATTAAGATGCGAACAACTGACAAGCGCATTAATCTATATCCTTTTATTAACTAAGCCTTTAAAGTGGGCGACACTTTAGTTGGTTTATTGTTAAAAAACAAGGAGCATTACGTTTCGAACTTGTTGCGTAAATATTTCTGGTGGATCAGAGCAGGGGAATTTAGGGTAACAGACCCATTAGAGCTTCCCCGTTTGGCAAACGCCGCACCGGTATGTTTCTCACCTAAAGTAGGCCTATTTTAGGGGGGCGAAAGGCCCAGAACAGTCAGCTAGTTAATGTTCGAGTTGCTCTTCAATAACTCATAAGCAGAAGTTCCCTGATGTAGGCCCCTGCAATCGCCTTCCTAAGACTCAATGCAGCGATATGTCTGTGCTCAAGTTTTAATCTGGATTTACTTGTTAAATAAACGGCGTGAAAGGCATCATCCCGTTGTTCAATATTATCAAACGTCATATCAATACTTTTAGCTTTAGCTATACCGTTAGCACCGTCTTTAATAACATAAACGGTGCCATCCCTTACTTTGAGGTCTCATGTAGTACTCTAGTCCATGTCACTCCGTTGCGAGACGGCTCATGTGATAATGAAAAGAGGTAGTAGCTATCTATACCCGTGATCATTCTGAAAACGCAGATATTTCAAACAAAAATTTGATTTTTATCAGGATGAGATCATTATACTTCTCATGCGAAAAATCTATCTAACAACAGCAACTAAATTGGCACTTGAGTCACGACACCGAAAGTGTAGTGATAAGCGCGAGTGTGATCGAATTAAAGCCGTTTTGTTGTGTTCGAAAGGTTGGACTGCTGCGATGATTGCCGTAGCTCTTCTTTTACATGAGACAAGTATTATTAGGAATATTGATGATTACATTGATAAGCAGAAGCTTTTTCCAAAGAGTGGCGGCTCCCAATGTCATCTTAATGAAGAGCAAACAGAGTTACTGATTGCCCACTTGACTGAGATGACCCACGTCCATACTTACCAAATTTGTTGTTATATTAACGACCAATTCACTATTCTGTCCCTGGGATGAACAATAGTTGCACCAGAATAGATTTAGGTACAAGCAACCTAAGGGCGTTCCTCACAAGTTTGATAGCAGTAAACAAGCTGAAGTCATCGAGAAATATGAAGCGTTAAAGATCAGTGTAACTGACGATGAGTCGATATTACTTATGGATGCAGTTCACCCTACTCAAGCAACCAAAGTAACCCGTGGCTGGATTAGGACAGGGGTTGATAAAATCATCAACACAACTGGCAGTCGTACACGATTAAATATCATTGGTACGATTAGACTAAGTCATTTATCGGATACAGTGGCAGCCCAATACAAAACCATTAATGGTGAGACAGTTATTGAGTTCTTTGAGAAAATAAGACGGTAATATTCAATAAGTTCTCGCATCCATTTGGTGTTAGATGGAGCAGGTTATCACCGCTCAAAATTAGTGAAGGATAAAGCCAAGTTACTTAACATCGAACTCCATTATTTACCGCATTATAGTCCAAATTTAAATCCGATAGAGTGTCTTTGGAAGGTTTTAAATGAGCATGCAAGAAATAATCAATATTTTGCAACGGCAAAATTATTACGGCAACAAATAGATAAATTATTTGAGGTCACTTCACCTAAAATAGCTGATGTTTTAAACAGCAGAATTAGTGCCAATTTTCAAACGTTTAATTCAGCATTATGAAGTAGCGCGGGTATAGAACGATACGGTCAATACCCGTTCGACTTGGTTGAACATTTCGTCAACAGCAATACTTTGGATATAGCCTAGTGACACAATTTTGTTAAATATCGTCGCTTGCTGTTGCGCCTCAACCATTACGCCTTAAATAGAGCGGAATGTGACGATATTTGATTGATAAATAATAGAAATTAAATATTTTATTGCGCAAATGGAATTGACCGATGTAATAAACAAAGCAGCAATGGCTCGGCGAAGTTGACCTTTGTCGACATTAACACCGGTAATATATTGAGGCTCATCGCCATGAACCAACTCATTTAGCGCAAACTGTGCGGCATTACGAGCACGATATACGGCTTATCAGAAGATGGAATACTCATTGGCGAGCAAAGTAATTACACTATGCGCTTGGCAAGCGATGATTTAATTGAGAAGATCCAGCTTGTCAAGGATGTTAAGTTATACTCGAATTCGCATATCGTTGTTATATAAGTTTTTTAGAGTGTTTTTTAAATATTGAAGTTTGATCCCTCAGACACTATTTATCGATTTGTTACCAAAATTTGATGGGCTCGCGTAAATAACACTTAAAATATTCAATTTCTTTTGCTATGTTAATTAATACGTTATCCGCTTTGAAGAATCTTGCATGACCAATCAGCGTCAATCAACAGATTTGCCGAAAATTGCTTTACTGTTAAGCGGCGGCGGCGCGCGCGGTGCTTATCTAGTCGGC
>JABSRV010000064.1:11118-16745 GCA_013214905.1 Psychrobium sp.
GCTGACTTCTATCCGCGAAACCACGGCATTCCGTTTCCCATTTTGTGTGGCACCTCGGCGGGTGCAATGAATAGCACTGCGCTTGGCTGTTATGCCTCTAGCTTCCATTTAGGGGTTAAAAAACTCGACTGGATTTGGCGTAACATGAAAACGGCGCAGATATATCATTGCGATATGCGGCACGTGACCAAACACATGTTCAACAACGTCACAACATGGCTGCGTAGTGAATTGTATAAGAACCGTGCGACGTCATTACTCGACAATTCACCCTTACGTGACTTTCTTAGCAAAGTGGTGCCATTTGACCGCCTAGAGCGAAATATCGCTAACGGTTATTTACACGCCCTATCTATTACCGCGTCAAGTTATCAAACCGGTAACTCGGTATCTTTTTATCAAGGCCATAGTAGCATTGAAGATTGGACGCGATCGAAACGCGAAAGTCTACGCGGCACCCTGCACTACGAGCACTTGATGGCTTCAGCCGCGATTCCTTTGCTATTTCCGGCCGTTGAAGTTCGCCAATCGTTTTATGGCGATGGTTCCATTCATCAATTGTCACCACTAAGTACACCGATACATTTAGGTGCCGATAAAGTATTGGCTATAGGCTTAGATTCACCACATGACAGGCAACCGCACTCACAGGTTAAGCACCCAAGCGGTTCAAGCATTGCTGGCCACTTACTTGATAGTGTCTTTAGCGATACGCTTGATGGCGACATAGAGCGCGCCGAGCGCATTAATGCCACTATTGATGTGATCGATGAGGCGAGTCTAAAGAAACTGGCTCTGCGCAAGGTTCAAACGTTGTTAATTAACCCGAGCATTGATATTAACAAAGTTGCGCAACGTCATTTTGAGTCGATGCCACTACCTATTCGATTATTATTAGGCACCATGGGCGTTAATAAAGATAGTGAGTCGAGCTTAGCCAGTTATCTACTGTTTGAAAACGGTTATTGTAAAGAGCTTATCGACGCAGGTTATAAGGATGGCTTGGCTCATCAAGCGCAGTTAATGGATTTTTTGAACATCAGCGAAGTTCCTAAGGCTCGTCACTATACCCGTCATCCTTGAAACCGCAGTTTTATTGTCGGCGGATTCAAATCCCAATGATTTTGGGTATATAAACACCGCAACGCCTAACCGCCATTTAACAAATAACGCTCGGCGCGCTCTACGCGCCTAGGTTTACCGCATAAAATAATGACATCATTTGCGCAAATAACAAACGAGTCTTGCGGTTGTTCTATTTCGGCATGTTCACGACGTACGCCACGAATTTTAACGCGCAGGCGCTCTAGGGGTAAGTCGCTAATAGAGCGTCCAACAACGTATGAACCCATAGTTAATGCAACGGCGTGTAACTGATCAAGCTCAAATTCCATATTGTGCAGCGCTTCATCACCATGGAAATAACCGTGCATAAATTGATAGTGATTCTTTCGCTCAATTTGAATGCGTTTTAAGACACGGCTCATTGGTACACCCGACAAAAATAACACCTGCGATACTAGCATCAAACTGCCTTCTAACGATTCAGGCACCACCGTTTCTGCGCCCGCTGACTTTAATTCGTCCATGGCGGTATCGTCGCGCGTGCGGATCAATACTTTAATATTTGGATCCATCGCTTTGCAGGCACTTAATACTTGCAATACCGAGTGGTGATTATTGAACGTTATAATCACCAGTTTTGCTTTGCTCACGCCACAGTTTTTTAATATATCGCGATGACGACTATCTCCAAATAATACATTCTCACCGCCAGACAGTGCCTCAGAAATACGCACGGGATCGTGATCCATAGCAATATAAGGAATAGCTTCCGTTTTTAAAAACCGAGCGATAGTTTGGCCAACGCGTCCAAAACCACAAATAACCACGTGCTGTTCTAACAACCTGCAACTTGTGGGTATCGGCAGTGGCTCATCTAATGATTTGTCAGCAGGGACTAACCTTTTGGTAATTCTGTCGGCGTAATGCATTAAAAATGGCGTTAGCGCCATGCTTAATACACCAAGTGCAATCACTAAAGATACGGTTTGCGGATTAAGTAGCTCATTTTGCTGAGCAAGCGCAAGTACCACGAAACCAAACTCGCCTATTTGCGCCAAGTAAATTCCGCTTTTAAGCGCGTAACGACGCTTCGAGCGTTTGAAATAGTAAATACCAACCACCGCCAATATCTTAATCAGTACCAGCAAAGGCAATAACGCTAGCAATAAAAATGCCTGATGACTGAGTAAGCTAATATTGAGCATCATGCCGATAGACACAAAAAACAAGCCCATTAGAATGTCTTTAAAGGGCCGGATGTCGGCATCGAGTTGGTGGCGGTATTTACTCTCACCCAACATCATGCCAGACAAAAATGCGCCTAACGCGGCAGATAATCCTAGTGAATATGTCAAAGCCCCCGTTAATACCACCACCATTAATGCGGTTAATACAAATAACTCGTCAGAGCGCGCACGGGCAATTTCATCAAACAATCGAGGTAGCAACCATTTCCCCGCCATAAAGAGTAAAACAAAGGCTGCAATGCCTTTAGCTAAAGCAAAAAGTAAAGACAGACCAAAATCAGAGTCAGTTCCTAATAACGGAATAACTATGAGTACAGGGATTACCGCTAAATCTTGAAACAGCAATACCGATATAGCCATTTGGCCACTGGTGCTATTGGTTTGGCGTAATTCACTCAATTGCTTGATGACGATAGCGGTAGAGGATAATGAAATGACAATGCCAACAATGACGGCTTGCTCGAAATCTAAACCAATAAACGCGGCTATAACAGCCACTAGTCCCGTTGTGGCGATAACCTGAGCCGAGCCTAATCCAAATACCAGCGTTTTCATCGATAGTAATTTGGGGAATGAGAATTCAAGACCTAAAGAGAAAAGTAAAAAGACCACGCCTAACTCAGCAAAGAAATGCATTTGATCTGAATCATCTAACAAACTAAAACCACTGGGACCCACTAATAATCCCGTCACTAAATAACCCAGGATAGGAGGGATATTAATACGGCGAAAAACAAGTAGCACCGCTATCACTAATAACAGCGATATCAATATTGAAATAATCAGAGGTTTTTCCATTGCTTAGTTAAATCCTTGTTTAGTTGATGTCCTATCTGATGCTCAGTTTATTACTCTACCCTATCTGATGCGGAGTTTAAAATAATCTCACTTTATGAGTTGGCACATTAAATGCAGTGTCTCTATACATCAGCCAGTGTCAATAAATAGACACTAAATCACTTAACTAACGGATGTTTGCTAAACTAACATCGTAGTAGTTTAAAGCCGAGATATATTATGCAACGTTTGAATTTACACATAGATGGTGTCAGTGGGTTTGATTTTACTCCACGAGTCACGGACATCAGTGAAGAGATAAATAAGCCTATTAGACGCGCTATCGATAAACTTGTTTTCTTAGAAAAACTCAATACAACCATTGAATTACAGCCATTACTAGCTATATATGCCGGCGAGCTTAATCTGCGTTTACCATTAACAGGTATTGAGTTTGAGCTAGATGAGCAGCAGTTTCAGCTCAAATATTCAAAAAGCAGTCGTTTTACCATAAGTAATCAATTGATCTTTGGCAGTGGTGCTTTGGGCACAATGCGTTATTTGTCAAGCCGTCCATTTACAGATTCACAGCGGCAAATAATTGCCTCTTTGCAAGAGCAGTTAAAGCAGCCATTGCAAAACGTATTAACCTTTGAGCATAGTAAAAAGCTTAGCCTGCGTGATTTTTTAACCGGACTTGGCAACCGTAGTTACTTTGATGAAACTTTAAGTTATATGTCGGCTACTGCTCAACGTGAAAATAGAGCCTTTAGCTTAGTGATCCTAGATTTAGATAACTTTAAGCAAGTTAATGATAAATATGGCCATCACGAAGGCGATATTGTATTAAAGCAATTCGCGAAAATTTTAATCAATGCACTACGAACTAACGATCATGTGTTTCGGTTCGGCGGTGATGAATTTGTTTTGTTACTAGCCCATAGCGAATCACTAAACCCAAGTTTAGTCTCGCAGCGCATTATTGACAACACTCGAAGTGATGACATTTTAAGCAAGCTAAAAGTAACAACTAGTGTAGGCTTTAGTAACTGGCGACAAGGTGATACAAATACTTCACTGTTAGAGCGGGCAGATAAGGCTTTATATGCCGCTAAAAATAATGGCCGAGACACATACTCCAACGCCGATTAATCTCGTTTTTCCCTCTTGAGCTGATGCGAGGGGGATTGCCAACATACCCTCATGTCATCTACCATCGTGCTCACAAAATCCTTTTCGACCCATAAGCCAAGCGCTGCCACCAAAACATCATCATAAAATATAAACGGTATACGCTGTCTCTGCCATGTCGGCACTTGATACTCTTGTAATAGTTTTTTCACGCTACGGCGTTTACTTCGCTCGCTCGGCCAAGCCTTATAACTACCGGCAATAGAAAAGGTAATAGTCACCTTGGCCTCGCTCGCTGGCTTAATCAAATGTACATTATTCTCGCTCTGCTGGTTAACGATAAGCTGACCCAGACCGTCAGGCAATGCTAACGATACTTGCCCTTGCCACGGCACAACAACCTGTGAAATATCATCGGTTGGTCGCACTAAATATAAACCGTCACGGTATCGTCTAATACTTAGATCACCAAGCTTAATAAGTGGATCGCTATCATCTTTGCCCTGTAATATTTGCAATCGGATCTGGCGTAATACGGCGTTTGAGGGCAAGGTGACATCGCATTGTCTTAACCAATAGCGCAATACGTTATTACAACGCACCGTGCTCATGGTTAATAACCTTTTGATCGATAGTTGCAATGGCGTGACTTGCACTTTGCAAAGATCATCACTGGCAACTTCATCCAACAACTCGTTGCTTTCTTGGCACAATGTTGCGCTACGAGCAGCGCTGCGTGAAAAACTAGGCCAGCGCTCATTCAAAAATTTAATAATATGATGACGTAAAAAATTACGATCAAAGCGGCTGTCCTTATTACTATCATCCTCTACCCAGTTAAGCCTGTGCTTACTGGCGTATTGCTCAATTTCACGGCGTGATGTGGTTAATAGCGGCCGCACTAGTTGGCCTTGTGCAAATGCCTTGATGCTAGGCATGGCGCCTAAACCTAAGGTGCCTGAACCGCGTTTTAACGCCAGTAACAGTGTTTCAACTTGATCGTCTTGATGCTGAGCGGTGAGCAACACCGATTGATTATCAACATAATTTGAAAGCGCAAGATAGCGCATTTTACGCGCAGCCCCCTCAATACCTAAGCCAAGCTCTTGGGTTAATGATACGTATTGCACGTTAAACCCAATGCCGTAATCAGCGCAGCGCTCACGGCAAAACTCGACCCAATCATCTGCCAGATCGCTAAGGCCATGATGCACATGCACCGCAGTTATCAACGATTTAGGGATAGATGACGTCGCCAATAAATGCAATAACACCATAGAATCGAGACCGCCACTAAGCGCTAATACGATTTTTTTATGCTGGCTCAATTTATCCTGCGCCAAAAATTGCTGTAATTGCTTGCTCAATGCCATGAACTATCTAAACCCTAAGTGTAAAATAATAAAA
>JABSRV010000065.1 GCA_013214905.1 Psychrobium sp.
ATTGGTGAACACTAGGCGCTCGATTGATTTCGACATGGATGTCGACATTAGGGCAATGCATGGAGCACATTGCCGAGCAATAGCCCGCTATTGGGATTGAGAGCAACGACGTATTCAGCTATTTTAACCAGCAGAAGTGGGCAGTCTTTAATGCGGATTGGTATTAATAGCGTTTACTACGAAGGAACAAGTTGGATTTCACTTTAAAATGATCAAAAAAAATGGCAAACCCGAAGGTTTACCATTCTTATCATCTTATCTAAACCTGAAGAACAGGCTAGATGCATCTAAAATTAGATAGCAACGATGTTGTCAGCTTGAGGACCTTTCTGGCCATCGCTAACTGTGAATTCTACTTTTTGGCCTTCGATAAGAGTTTTGAAACCGTCACCAGAGATAGCGCTAAAGTGAGCAAAAACGTCTGGACCAGAAGCTTGCTCTAAAAAACCAAAACCTTTAGATTCATTGAACCACTTAACGGTACCTTGTACTTTATTAGACATAATAATTATCCTGTAATTTAATTTAATGTAGCCTTCAAAAGGCTTGAATAGCGTAAAAACAGACTGAAACTTAAAAACTACAGAGCGAGGTATTATTAATAAAACAACGAAATGGAGAACGTAAACAAAAGGCTTTCTTTCCTGCTGCGGGGTACTTTATAGATTTTTAAATATAAGTCAAGAGTCGATTAAAAAATAAACTAAAAAAAATAAGAGTGCATCGCTTGAATATAATAATTTTTGTAGACTTTTTAGACATAAAATATTGCGATTAGACGCTTTCCCGGGATAACGACGGTTAGAACAACTGAGTGAACACTGTTGTCGGTTATTGCCCTCAGGCTGGCAATCCCCCAAGGGGGTAACGGCCAACTTAGGACATTAGGCTTTAAATTTCTATCTCACTTAACGGCAATGAAATTAATGTAAACAAACGGCCCATAATTATAGACTCTTTGTTTTGGTACGATACACTACGCTTAATTCGTCAAGACACCCAATAATGGGGTGTTAGAAAATAGGTATACTCAATGAGCTCAGCGTTAACAGAACAACAAGAAACTATCTTACAACACTTAAGTACCACACATTACATCGATGCTAATGCTCCAAAAGCAGAAGATAAACGAGAAGCTAAATATAAGATTGGTAAAGCATGCAACAAAGCAAGGGAAATCCTTTGTAGCGATGAAGCTTTTCTTGATTGGGTATGGGCAAATGTTATAGCTGAATCTCCAAAGGATATTGAAGAAGTGACGCCTAATACGCTGATTTCTTGGCGTATGATGCCTAAATTTGGCACATTAGAGCAATGTGAGATAGTCGGTTTTACGCATATATCTAAGCTACTGCTCGATAAAAATGCAGCCATGAAAGCTGAAGTGTTAGAGATTATTGCGAATAATGATCCTGAAACAGCCAAGAAATTAATCAAGACGGTACTTAAGCCGGCTATTGATTTTACGTCAATTGTTGCTGACAAAAAGAATCTGGCTGATACCGTTGAAAAAGCTGAAAAGTTATCCAAAGATGCACTAGTTGCTTTAGTTAAAGCAATGCATCAACAAATGACTAAGTAAGTAATAACTAACGTTTGCCCGAAAGAACTAGGGGACACCCACAATTAGATCATTGTGAAGTCAATTATTGAGTTGTGGGTGATTTATTGATTCTCGATACGCAGACTTCATTCGTTCTGTGATTGTTTTTGATTATGAAACAACACGATTTCTGCCTGACTTTGTTGCTTCATAGAGTTGTCTTTGTCAATCGAGGATTGTATTGACTAGACTAATCCCTAAAATAATTATTGCAGTGATGGATGCACTGTATCGAACGGCTAAACTCAAATTGAAAAAAAACTAACAACGCAATCGGAGCTACAATAATAAAATTAGAAAAATTGGTCGCTTTAAACGGAATAATAAAATACAAAGCGATAACGATAGGATAGGATAGGTTCAGAGTACCGCGGAGAACCCAAGGTTAATCACTGCGACAAAGAGAGTCAGTGATAAAATGACCATCACAATTGGGTAAGCGATAACGAGAGGTCGGTCTTTTATCGCATAAAAAACATTGAGATTAAATGTGCACAAAAACAATAATAGAGAACAACACAATACGAGTCGCTCGTTGAGCAGCAAAAAAACACTTAACGGCAACATGAAAAAATTGAGTAGTAATACGAATTTTCGTAAAATACATTTCTCTTTAGAACTAGAGAGCCTTCGATAAAAAACTCTCTTGGAATACTCATTTTCCCTAATCTCATGGCTACCAGTTCCCTAACATGACTATTAGCGGTTATTAAGTCATTGCTCCAATATTAATATTTACATCGAAATAAAAATAAATACCGAGCCCACCCTAGTGCTTTTACCGTATTACAACAAAATTATACGTCTATTGTAATTAATCATGCATGACTTATTAGGTAGATTCAACCTCGATGTGCATCACTCAATTACGCTGCGATAGCATGTAACTTAGGGATAACTTGGAGACACCCACAACTAAATAGTGATCAAACAATGTCCTAGTTTTCTTTGTGTAATTTGTTTCAAATGCTCTTCTATAATCACCTCTGCCACAACAACGAGCAGAGGTGATGTATGACACGCGCAAGATATTCTCACCAGCTTTTACCATGTCATTAACAGGTGTGTTCGGCGCAGTTATTTATGCGGTAACGATAAGGTTAGTGGCAACATGAATTCAGGAACGATCGTACAGAAGTTTTACAATCTAATACATTTGGCTTCAATCGCACTATCACTGCCAACAACTCTGATTCAGGTATCTCACCCCTCAATATCACACCACACTTCCAGTTAATTATTTACATATAGCGCTGGCTTAATTAGACTGCGTTTTTCTTTACAACGAATACTCCATTTCATGAAATTTGCTGAGCTTAATCTAACACCCGCGCTAATAGCCGCCTTGCCCAATCACATGTCGCAGCCAACCCAGATTCAACAATTGGCTATCCCTCTGGCGCTAGCTCAGCAAGATATATTGGCATTGGCGCAAACTGGCAGCGGTAAAACGCTAGCGTTTGGTTTGCCAATTTTACAGGGGATCTCACAAAGCATTACTGGCGTGCAGGCGCTCGTTATTGTGCCAACAAGAGAGTTAGCGGTGCAGGTAAGCGAGTCGTTGCAAACCGTTGGTCAAGCACTATCAATTGATGTTGTTACGCTATGTGGCGGCATTGCTCAATCATCGCAAGTCGATAAACTGGCCTCGGGAGCGCAATTAGTTGTTGCAACGCCAGGGCGTTTACTCGACTTACTAAAGCAGCAATTGATTGATGTAAGCACCGTTAAACATTTGGTATTAGACGAAGTAGACAGATTACTTGATATGGGATTTTGGCCCGACATTGAGCGTATTATTTCTTTTGTACCTGTAAAACGACAAACTTTGCTTTTTTCTGCAACGATAGCGCCAAAGTTAGAGACGTTAGCGCAGGCTTTGTTAAACAATCCACAGCGTATTCAAGTTAGCGCGCCTAACAGCCTTGTAGATACAATTGAAGAGCAATTATACCTTGTTAATAAGGGCAGTAAGGCCAAAGTCCTCGAGTGGTTGTTGCAGAAAAACCAATGGAGTCAAGTGCTCGTGTTCATTAGCGCCCGCGACAGTGCTGATTCTTTTGCGAAAAAGTTACTTAAGAGAGGCTTTAACGTTGCTGCCCTGCACGGTGACAAAGATCAAAAGCAGCGCCAAGAAACGCTTAACGCCTTCCAAAATAAGACATTAAAAATCCTCATTGCAACGGATGTATTGGCACGAGGCATTGATATTGACGCCCTGCCCGTGGTTATTAATTTAGACTTACCCGCTAGTGCACCCGTTTATATTCATCGCGTGGGTCGAACGGCACGCGCGGGTAAGTCGGGACTTGCTATCTCGCTTGTTTGTCATGCTGAAATGGACGCGCTTAACGCGATACGCACGCTAACCACAAAAGAATTGCCGTTAGACTCATTAGCGCTTTTCCCTGTGACAGACAAGCCAGCGAGCAGCGACAGCAAACGAGCACCTCGCGATAAAAAGGCCAATCGCCGCACAGCAGCGAAAAAGCGTCGTAACACCACTGATTTTAAGGGAAAAAAATAAGGGACGCTCGCCATGAGTCGTCCCTTATGTTCAATGATTACCTAGGCAATCATTAGATTTATCATGTTGCTCAACGGCCACGTTGAGCAAGTTGATTAACGCTGCGGTTTACCGCGTCCGCGACTAGCGCCGCTTTTACCTTTACCGCTATTGTTGCTAAAACCACGTTGTTTTGCTCGGCGTTTTTGCGATGACTTACTATTTTTATTGTTGCTAGCAACAATATTAAGGTCGGGCTCATAACCTGGATACCAAGCTTGTGGGATACGCTCATCAACAATGGCTTCTATCTCTTCGAGTAACCAATTCTCGTCAACGCTCATTAACGATACCGCTAATCCGCTATTGCCCGCACGACCTGTACGTCCAATGCGGTGAATATAATCTTCGGCAATGTAAGGCAATTCATAGTTGATCACGTAATTTAATTGCTCAATGTCTAAGCCTCGTGCTGCAACGTCAGTAGCCACCAAAGCACGTGTTTTACCCGCTTTAAAATCAGCTAATGCTTTGTCTCTTGCACCTTGTGATTTGTCACCGTGAATAGACTGCGCCTTAATGCCGTCTTTGCACATTTCTTTAACCAGCGCATCAGCGCCAACTTTAGTTCGTACAAAAATAAGCACTTGTTGCCAATTTTTAGAGCCAATCATGAAAGACACTAATTCACGTTTTTTATGCGCATCTACGTTGTAAATGATTTGTTCTACACTCGCCGCTGCCGCATTACGCTGCGCGACTTCAATCAGCTCAGGATTGTTAAGCAGTGTTTTACTTAATTCAAGAATGGCTTTATCAAAGGTGGCAGAAAAAAGCAGGGTTTGACGCTGTTCAGGCACGCGCTTTAAGATGCGCTTAATGTCGACCATAAAGCCCATATCAAGCATGCGATCCGCTTCATCAAAGACCAAGTGCACTAAGTCATCAAGTGATACCGCGCCCTTAAATAATAAATCAAGCAATCGGCCAGGCGTGGCAACGAGTATGTCGGCACCTTTTTTTAAGGCGCTAATTTGTGGGTTTAAGCTCACGCCGCCGTAGGCAATTTCTACCACTAGGTCACTGGCTACTGCATAATCAACAAAACTCTTATGCACTTGCTGCGCCAGCTCTCTTGTTGGAGTAAGTACTAACGCACGCACTCTTTTAGGCTGGCAAGGGTTTGCACTTAATGATTCGATAATTGGCAAAGCAAAGGCAGCCGTTTTCCCGGTGCCTGTTTGTGCGCCGCCCATTACATCACGTCCCGCTAAAATAACAGGGATTGCTTGTGTTTGGATTGCGGTGGGCTCTACATAGCCCATGTCTTTAACCGTTTGCAACAACGATGCACTAAGGCCTAATTCGGAAAAACTCATATTTTATCTCTTTAATTTTTCAGTGATTTGAACTGAAAAAGGACTTCAAAAGAAGCCCTTTAAATGTGTGTTTATTGCGCTGTTATGACTTACGATAAACTTTAATGTTGCTAAAACCTTGCTCTATTAAGAATAAGGCCTGCAGCTTGCTCATGACGCCGCGATCACAATAAAACAAATATTGCTTACTTTGCTCTAAATCGCCGAACTTGGTCGCTAGTTTATAAAACGGCATATGCACAACCTCGACGCCTTCGATTATTAGCGGACTTTCATCTTCTTCATTTGGCGAACGAATATCAAGTACTACGTCAGATGCATCAAACTCACTAACGGTTTCAACTTCAGTAACCGATTCGCTAGTTTCTTTCGCGATATCGCGAATATCAATGGCAACGGCGTCTTCTAACGCTTTGTCTAGCACTGCAAAATCGAAATTAGCTTCTTCAGCTTCAATTTTCGACATTATCGCTTTTACAGTGGGCTTTTTTGAGATAACGCCGCAATATTCTGGCATCACTTCAGCAAATTGCTTAGTGCCAATTTTAGCAGAGATGTCGATGATGTCTTGCTTATCAAACGCCACTAACGGGCGCATGATTAACATGTCGACACTTTTATCGATAATGCTCAAGTTGGTTAGCGTTTGACTAGATACTTGCCCTAGCGCTTCACCAGTAACCAAGGCTTCAATTTTCATGCGCTTAGCAACACGCTCTGCGGCGCGCATCATCATGCGTTTTAAAACAACGCCCATTTGGCCGTTCTCAACTTTTTCTAAAATTTCACCAACGACGGCTTCAAAAGGCACGGTAATAAATTTCACTTTGTGCGATCCGCTAAAACGATCCCACAAGTAATAAGATACTTGTTTTACACCGATTTCGTGCGCTGCGCCGCCCAAGTTAAAGAAACAATAATGGGTACGAGCGCCCTTTTTAATCATCATGTAACTTGAAACGCCAGAATCGAAACCACCAGACATTAAGGATAAAACATCTTCTTGGGCTGGCAATGGGAAACCACCAATGCCTTCAAAGCGGTTAGCAATCACATACAACACATTATTACGCACTTCTAAACGCACCGTATAATCAGGCTTGGTTAGCTTTACGCCTTTTGATGGATAATGCTGATTCAGACCACCGCCAACGTAACGTTCAATGTCGCTTGAAGTAAATTCATGATTACCCGTACGTTTAACACGTACACAAAAGGTTTTATCAACAATTGATTCAGCAACGATAGGCGCTACTGTTTCATAAATAGAATGTAAATCGTCAAATTCGTGCTCAGTCACTTCCAAGATATGTGCGATGCCCGGCACACATTGCATGGCGTCGATCAAGCGCAGACGATTTTGCTTTGATTCATTTTGGGTCGATACATTCAATTTATCCCAATCAAGATGCACGGTTGCGGTTTCATCAAAACGGCGCAAAATGGTGCGAACGTTTTGCTGCAACAGTTTACAAAAGCGTTTACGAACCGATTTGCTCTTAATTGTTATTTCTGGATAAAACTTAACGATAAATTTCATGATCTGACCATTTGATTCTAATTGGCGCGCATTATACATAATGCAATGGCGGATCAGAAGTCTGAAGGTGATTAATGTGACATGACATTGTATGGAAGTGGTTCAATACTTTGTATTTAACAAGAGTGCCGAATAGGTTCGGCACTCTTAGTTTCACGCATACGCTAGCGTATAGGCGGTTACTGCTCGGTTAAGCCAATTTTTTCGGACTCTTTGGCTTTTCCTTGCATGATGGCAATCTCTACCCGCCTGTTACGACGTTTCGACTGCACATCCTTACCGGAAGTCAGAGGTTTAGTGTTAGCCAAGCCCACTACTTTTAAACGATTTGCATTGAAGTTTTTAACTTTAACCAGTTCATGGGCAACCGCTACCGCACGTAAACTCGATAATTCCCAGTTAGATTTATAAAGTTCTGAATAAATTCGTTCACCATCGGTATGACCCGACACCGTAATTTCGCCAGGGATATCAGCTAATAGTTCACCCACCGCAGTGATAATTGGCACAAAACGAGGCTGTAAATTTGACGAGCCAGACGGGAAAGACCCCTTCTCTCGTATGCGAATAATAATTTGCTGCCCCAAAGATTCGATTTCAATCGCACCATCTTCAATTTGTTGCTTCATCTTCATCGCAATTTTCTTGAGCTGTTCGTTGATTTCTTGCTGCGCCGCTGCTTTATCGGCTTCAGACTCGCTGTCAGCCGCTGAATTTGCACCGCGTTGATCACCACGTTGCTGCTCTTTACCACCTGAGTTGGTATCCTCACCATCTTGAAATTCAAGTTCTCGCTGGGTAATTTCTGCGGTTTGTTGATTAATAATCTCAATCGGGGTGGGATCAGGGCGTCCAGGTCTAAATTCTTGCGCAATAATACTGGTGCCTTTAGGAATATCTTTGACTTCAATTTTATTTTGCACACCAAACGCATATTTAACAGAGCCTGCAATTTGCTTGAATTTGAGCACGTCCATTTCTGACATCGCTAATAGCAAAACAAAAAAGCACATTAGCAACGACATTAAGTCGGCAAATGTGCCCATCCACGCAGGCAAGCCTTCGGGTGGGCAATCGGGACATTTTGGACAATCATCGCTCATGATTCATTACTCCTCTGGCACGGGACGTTTGCCCTCAGGCAGATAATTTTGCAACATGCCTTCAATGACACGTGGATTTTGACCGTCTTGAATCGCCAATACCGAATCTAAAATCAAAGTTTGGCTCAGCGCCTCTTCTACGCCACGTAATTGCAATTTAGCGCATATAGGTAACGCGAAAAGGTTTGCTAACATCGCGCCATACATGGTGGTTAATAGTGCCACGGCCATAGCCGGACCGATTGATTTTGGATCGTCCATGTTTTGCAGCATTGCCACCAAACCCACTAATGTTCCTATCATGCCCATCGCTGGTGCGACATCACCTAACGCTTTAAACCATTCTGCGCCCGCTTTATGGCGCTCTAACGTTAAGTCGATGTCTTTACCCAATGACGCTTTAACGACATCCGCTTCATGACCATCAACTAACATGTCAATGCCCTTTTTCATGAATTTACTCGGGATTTCAGCTTCTTCTAATGCAAGAAAACCGCCCTTACGGGCTGCATCGGCTAATTCAACCGATTTTGCGATTAGATCTTGTGGCGAATCAAGTTTAATCATAAACGCCTTACCTAAGACTTTACCTGCACCAATAAATTGCCCGAGGTTGTACATCATCATCACCACAAAAGGTGAACCACAAAACACAATAAGAATCGATGGCACATCAACAAACATAGCAAGATCACCACCCTGCATCATTGCCATCAAAATCATGCCGATCGCACCTAACATGCCAACGAGTGTTGCTATATCCACTGAGTCTCTCCTGTGACTAAAAATTGCTTATTTGTCATGCAAAACATTATATATGCACCATAAACTTAACCTAATAATACGTTATCGGAATACTGTAACAATTATTTAGGCTTTTCTGCTATCTTTTTTAATTTTTGATTGCCTAAACAGTGATTTAATTGACCAGAAATAAGAACTGGGCTAAGGTTGCGCCAAATAGCGTAAGAGATAAAAAATCATGGCCACTAAAAAAATCAGTAACTTAAGTTTTGAAGCCACTATTGAAGAACTTGAAGTTATCGTTAATCAATTAGAGCAAGGTGACTTGCCACTTGATAAAGCATTGTCACAATTTGAACGTGGTATAGGCTTAGCCAGAAGTGGTCAAGACAAACTGCAAGGCGCACAGCAAAAAGTCGATATTTTGATGAACAATAACAACGAATCATCTTTATCAGCGTTTAATCAGGGCGCACAAGATTAGTGAAAACAACGCAAGATAAGTTCCAACATCGTATCAATGATTATTTAGCCACAAAATTAAACGATATGCCGCAAAACGATCCGACGCTGCATCAGGCAATGACTTATGGCCTGTTGCTTGGCGGAAAACGCATTCGACCTTTTTTAGTTTATAGTGTCGGTCAAATGTTTGGTGCGAGTCTAAACGAGTTAGATGACGCAGCCGGCAGTGTCGAAGCGATACATGCATACTCATTAATCCATGATGATTTACCGGCGATGGACGATGATGATTTAAGACGTGGTCAGCCCACCTGTCATATCAAATATGATGAAGCAACCGCCATCTTGGCCGGTGATGCATTGCAAACCTTTGCGTTTGAATTACTGTGTCAGTCAGCGCATTCACCCGTTACCCAAATCGCCATGATAAAATCATTAAGCCAAGCCAGTGGTTATCAAGGCATGTGCGGCGGGCAAGCGCTTGACGTTGCGGCGACCAATCAACAAGTCTCTCTGAGCGAACTTGAACAAATACATCGATTTAAAACTGGTGCATTGATCAGTGCAGCCGTTGAACTTGGTGCCATTGCAGGCGGTGCTAATACACAAGAACTGTGCGTATTACGACAGTTTTCTAAAAATATTGGTTTAGCGTTTCAAGTTCAGGATGACATTTTGGACATAATTAGCGATACTGCCACATTGGGCAAACCACAAGGCTCAGACTTAGCCGCAAATAAAAGCACCTATCCCGCTTTGCTAGGTTTGGAGCAAGCGCAGTTAAAAGCAGCTGCTTTGATTGAGCAAGCAATTAGTTCACTTGAAGAATTGCCTTATGATAGCCAGCTACTACAAGATTTCGCTCAATATATTATTGCTCGAAAAAAATAGAATTCATTAAAATAAAAAGATTGATATGAGCGTAGATATTTCACAGTTCCCTCTTTTGGCCACCGCTAATACCCCGGAAGAATTACGATTATTAGCACAAAAAGATTTGCCAAAATTGAGCGAACAACTTCGCAGTTTTTTGCTTAAATCGGTAAGTAAATCTAGTGGTCACTTGGCGTCAGGATTAGGCACGGTTGAATTAACCGTCGCGTTGCATTACGTATATAATACGCCCGTTGATCGCATTATCTGGGATGTTGGTCATCAAGCTTACCCACATAAAATTTTAACCAACCGCCGCGACAAAATGCATACTATTCGTCAAAAAGACGGATTACATCCATTTCCTAATCGACAAGAAAGCCCATACGATACCTTTACCGTTGGCCATTCTGGCACGTCAATTAGTGCCGCATTAGGCATGGCTATTGCCGCTAAGAAAGAGCAACAAGGGCGCAAAGTAGTCGCGGTTATTGGCGATGGCGCCATCACTGGCGGCATGGCATTTGAAGCGATGAATCATGCGGGTTCTCTTGATAACGATATGTTAATCGTGCTTAACGACAATGAAATGTCTATTTCTGAAAACGTTGGCGCGCTTAATAACCACATGGCTAAATTGCTCACCGGCGAGTTATTCACTTCAATTCGTGAGGGGGGTAAAAAATTACTCTCTGGCCTGCCAACGATTAAAGAGCTGGCGCGTCGCTCAGAAGAGCATTTAAAGGGCATGATAGTGCCTGGCACCTTATTTGAAGAATTTGGTTTTAACTATATCGGCCCAATTGATGGTCATGACGTAGACGCCTTAGTGGAAACCTTGCGCAATATGCGTAAGTTAAAAGGGCCACAAATTCTGCACATCATGACCAAAAAAGGTAAAGGTTATACACCCGCCGAGAAAGATCCTATTGGTTATCATGGCGTGCCTAAGTTTGATCCTGCAACGACCTCTTTACCAAGTGGCAGCGCGGCGCTTACTTTTTCTAAAGTATTTGGCAGCTGGTTATGTGACATGGCCAATGTGGACAAACGGTTGATGGGCATCACCCCTGCCATGCGTGAAGGCTCAGGCATGGTGGCTTTTTCACAGCAATATCCTGAGCAATATTTTGACGCGGCAATTGCCGAGCAACATGCGGTCACCTTGGGTGCAGGCATGGCTTGTGACAATCTAAAACCTGTGGTCGCTATTTATTCAACGTTTTTACAGCGCGCCTACGATCAACTAATTCATGACGTGGCAATACCAAATCTTGATGTCTTATTTGCCATCGATCGCGGCGGCCTCGTTGGCGCTGACGGTGAAACGCATCAGGGCGCCTTTGATTTAAGCTTCATGAACTGCATTCCTAATATGTTAATTATGGCGCCAAGCGATGAAAATGAATGTCGCCAAATGCTCTACACCGGATATCATTACAACGGTCCAGCCGCGGTGCGTTATCCTCGCGGCGGCGCAATTGGTGTTACGCCAAGTGAAGAAATGGTGCAGCTACCGATTGCTAAAGCCGTCACTAAACGTCAAACCACTAAAACGGCCAGTGATAACAACAAGGTCGCTATATTAAGTTATGGCACCATGTTAACTCAGGCGTTAGTGGCCGGCGAAGAGCTTGACGCCACCGTTATAGACATGCGTTTCATTAAGCCCTTTGATAAATCATTAGTTGATGAAATTGCCCGCAGTCATGATGTGATCATTACTTGCGAAGAAAATGCGATTATCGGCGGTGCTGGCAGTGTTATCACTCAGCACATCATGAACCAGCGTTTGACTACCCCAGTATTAAATATTGGTTTGCCTGATCATTTTATTTGCCAAGGCACTCAAGCCCAACAACAAGAAATGTTAGGACTTGATAGTGTTGGTCTCGTTAAAAAGATAAACGACTTCCTAAATTTAGCCTAATCTCCCTGACCTACATTGCCTTTGGCAATGTAGGTTTATGCTTCCATCATTAATTGCAATTGTATTACACATATACGACGCAATTGGTATAAACTAGCGTTTTTTTATCTGTGCGGAAATTGCCAAATGAAAATCGGCCTGTTTTACGGTTCTACCACCTGTTATAGCGAAATGACCGCAGAGAAAATGCAAGAGTTTCTCGGGGCAGACATCGTCGATATTTTTAATATCAAAGACACCGGATTAGCGCCACTAAAAGACTACGACATTCTGATCTTAGGCATTTCCACGTGGGATTATGGTGAACTGCAAGAAGACTGGGAAGCGCTATGGTTAGGTATTGATGACCTTGATCTTAGTAACAAAGTCGTCGCCTTGTATGGTCAGGGGGATCAAGAAGGTTATACCGATTGGTTCGTTGATGCCATGGGCATGTTGCACGATAAAATCATTCCATTAGGTGCACAAATTGTTGGTTATTGGCCCAACGAAGGTTATGACTTTAACGAGTCTAAAGCGTTAACCGAAGATAAAAGTCATTTTGTCGGGCTAGCGTTGGACGATGAATGTCAATTTGATTTAAGCGAACAACGCATCAATGAGTGGTTAACTCAAGTCGTTGAAGAAATCGCTGAGCTAGATTAAATTTGAAGCAAAGCACATTAGGCAACAATTATGCTCACCTACCGATATAAACAGGTATAATGGCGCCAATATTTTATAGGAACATCATTAATCATGAGTTTTGAAGAGTTAGATCTCGATCCGTCATTAGTTCAAGCCCTTGCGAAAATGGGCTACGAGTCACCTACTACTATCCAGCGCGAAGCCATTCCAGCCGCGATGGATCAACGTGACATCTTAGGCTGCGCGCCTACTGGTACCGGTAAAACTGCCGCGTTTTTATTACCAGCGCTGCAACACCTAATGGATTTCCCACGGATAAAACCTGGGCCGCCTCGTATTTTAGTTATCACGCCAACGCGTGAGTTGGCTAATCAAGTCCATGAATATGCAGTGAAGTTAACCGAATTTACAGCGTTAACGCCAATTTGCATCACCGGTGGCATTGATTATGAAGTGCACGAAGAATTATTAGAGAAAAACTCTGATATCTTGGTGGCTACACCTGGCCGCCTGATGGAATTTATTGAGACTGAGCAGCTTGATATGCGCAGTATTGAATTCCTTATCATGGACGAAGCCGATCGCATGTTAGACATGGGTTTCATTAATGATATGGAACGTGTTGCTGACGAAGCTCGCTGGCGTTTACAAACCATGCTGTTCTCGGCAACACTTGAAGGCAAAGGCTTAGATCGTTTTGTGGCCATGGTATTAAAAGATCCAATACGCATTGACGCAAATCCATCGCGTAAAGAAGCGGCTAAAATTACTCAATGGGTACATTTGGCCGATGATTTAGCACATAAGCAAAAGATCTTAGCCACGTTATTAAAAAGTGATAATCTTGCTCGTACCATCGTTTTTGTTAAAACACGTGAGCGTTTAGCAGAATTAGTAGCGAAATTGCAAAGCTTTGATATTAAAGTGTGCTATTTGCAAGGTAAAATGGCGCAAGAGCAACGCAATTTGTCATTACAGCGCTTTAAAGACGGCGAGTTAAATATTCTTATCGCTACTGACGTTGCCGCACGTGGTTTAGATATCGACGATATTAGCCATGTTATTAACTACGATTTACCTTATACCTGTGATGTTTATTTACATCGCATTGGCCGTACTGCTCGTGCGGGTAAAAAAGGCATTGCTATTTCATTAGCCGAAGCGCATGAAATGCGTATTCTCGGTAAAATTGAACGTTATACAGAGCAACGCTTACAGCGCCGTAGCCTTGAAGGTTTACGTCCACAGAACAAAGAGTCTCGTGTGGCCTCTAAAAAGCGCAAGGTCAAACTGACCAAAGCACAAAAGAAAGCCAAAATTAAGAAGCAAGTCAAAAAAGCACGTAAGAAATCAAGTTCATAATTCTTACTCCGCTAATAAGCCGTTATCATTCATTTGATAGCGGCTTTTTTTTTACTCCCCATACATTTCTATACAATCGACACAACCTATTACACTTTTTACACGTTTATAGACCTTTTTATATAGTGCCTAAAAATAACATCTGTTATTTTAGTCGCCATACAATGCTGTCTAACAAAAGCTTCAATAATCATTGGGTCTATAAACATGAAAAAAACTCTGCGAATATTATTACCACTCATCATCATCATCTTTGGTGTATTGATCGCTGTGATGATTGTCGGTTCGAAACAGCCACCAGAAAAGAAAGAAGAAATCGAGACATTGCCACTGGTTGAAACCTATAAAGTATCGTTAAAAGACCAACATTTGGCGATCCACTCTTTTGGCGTGGTAAAACCTAAACATCAAACTAACTTAGTGTCGGAAGTAAGCGGTCGACTCATTGATATTGCGCCTCTTTTTGTCAGTGGCGGCGTCGTAAAGAAAGGTGCAGTTCTAGCGACTATCGACCCAAGTGATTATCAAGCTGCCTTGTTAGATGCAGAAGCAAACTTACAACGTGCAAAAGCGGCGCTGCAAGAAGAACAAGCACGCGGCAAAGTAGCCAAGCAAGAATGGCAAGGTGCCACCTCTTCGCTACCCCCTGAATTAGGCCTACGTAAACCACAATTGGCACGTGAACAAGCCAATTTACGCTCGGCGCAAGCGATGTTAGCGCGTGCGAAACGTAACCTAGAACGTACAATAATTCGTGCGCCGTATGATGCACTCATTAATAAACGCAGTGCCGATTTAGGTCAATTTGTATCAATGGGTACGCCGTTAGGCATGGTTTCATCTATTAACATTGCTGAAATTCGCTTGCCAATTAGCATGGCAGATTATGCCTTTGTTAATTTAGATAAAAGTAATCAGGTCACCTTAACACGCAAAGAAAATGGTCATATTTTAACATGGCAGGCAACTATCGTGCGTGACGAGGGTGTTATCGATCAAAACTCTCGGATGATTTACTTAGTGGCACAAATTGATAAGCCATATAAGCAACAACATGCACTAAAGTTTGGTAGTTTCATTGAAGCCACCATTAACAGTCACACAGTGAATCAAATAGCCGCTATCCCAAGTTATTTATATCGCGATGGCAAGATTACCCTTGTTGATGACAACAACGCGATCAAGCAACAATCCGTCACGTTATTAAGACGTGACAAAAACTTTGTTTATATTTCTGCCGGTTTGCAACACGGTGACCTTATTGCTGTTACTAAAATGGAACACCTTTTTGATGGCATGAAAGTGCGCCTAACCAGTGACGAATTAAGCGATGAAAAAACAGGTGAAACTCAACTAGCTAATGCAGGAGACGAGTAATGGATCCTAAAAAAGGCCTCATTTCTTGGTTTGCGCACAATCCAGTGGCGGCGAACCTTTTAATGATCTGTATTTTGGTTGGCGGTTTAATGTCTGCGTTAACCATCAACAAAAAGATTATGCCAACCATTAAGCTTAATTATATATCGGTCGGCGTTGCTTATCCTGGCGCTGCACCGCAGGAAATTGAGCAAGGAATTAACATAAAAATTGAAGAAGCTATTAAAGAAATTGAAGGCATCAAAGAGGTTATTTCAACCGCTTCAGAAGGTTATGGCAGCGTGCGTATCGAAGTTGAAACCTCGCATGACGCAGATGAAATACTTGATGAAATCAAACTACTTATTGATGGCATTGCGACTTTTCCTGACAGTATCGAAAAACCAACTATTTATCGCATCAAACCTACCGAAGACGTCTTATGGATTTCTGTTTACGGTGATATTCCCCTTGGCGAAATGAAAGAACTTGCCAAAACAATGCGCGATGACATTACTTCGTTACCGGGAGTTACTAGAGCGTCGGTGACCGGCGTACCAAATTATGAAATATCTATTGAAGTCACTGAGTTTAAATTACAAGAATACGGCTTAACGTTCTCACAAGTTGCTAATGCAGTGCGCCGTTCATCAATCGATTTACCGGGCGGTTCAATTAAGGCTCACAACGGCAATATTTTATTGCGCACCAAGGGACAAGCCTATACAGGAGACGAATTTGGAAAAATCCTGGTTAAAACCAATAACGATGGTTCTCGTGTCTACTTAAGCGACATCGCGAATATTAACGATGGTTTCACCGAAGGCTTAAATTACACCCGTTTTAATCAACAAGAAGCTGTTTTGATCCAAGTAGTCAGTGTTGGCGATCAAAACTCGTTGGATATTTCAGAACAGGTTAATAAATATATTGATAAGAAAAAGCTTACATTACCGCCGCAAATCAAGGTCGATGTGTGGGGCAACATGGCTTATTACTTACAAGGTCGTTTAGATCTGAT
>JABSRV010000066.1 GCA_013214905.1 Psychrobium sp.
ATGGTGCTTCATAGCCTGTTTCATTCGAAATACTGATACCCGATTCATCGTCCAATACTAAGTTTAAAGGAACAAATTGCCCTTCAAAGCGTTCATTAAATTTTGTGATGAAGTGTGATAATGGGTTTTCATTATTATTTGTGCTTAAGCAAGAAAGTAATGCTAACTGTTTTTGAACAAGACTAATCTCTGTTTTATTCAGTTGGCAAGTAGTAAAGTTTCGGTAAATATCTGTCTGAAAAAGTTTGTTCTCTTGCACTTTTACCGGAAGTTCTTTCAAGTGTTTAATGAGTAGTTTATATGGGGTTATTTCACCTAATTTTTCTGCATCTAAATGTTCCATTTTTTCTAATGCAGTGGCTAAATGATCTGCCGTTTTATTCTCTTCAATAGCTTGTAAAGACCGAAGTAAAGCATGATCTGGTGAGCTTCCTGTTAGTGGCAACGGGACATCAGCAACCAAGACTCGTTCATCGACTAAGTCTTGAACATAGTCTTCAACGTCTGATTTTTCAGCTTCAATATATGCATCACAAATTTTTTGCACTAAAGAATTAAAATTTAATCCTTGCTTAGCAGTGTTTAGGGAAAAATTAAAAATGTCATCATTCTCTATAGCGCTCAAACGATACTGCATATTGTTATCTGACAAATAAGGTTCGATATAACGACATTGTTTAGCAACAAAATAGTTTGAGGCATTGGGTGTATATTTTAGGTATTCGCCGCGCGCATTATGTTTTATAAAATGTTCTTTTAAGGCTGACAAATAGAACATGTCTAAGCGAGTCTTACGATTATCCAAGGTATAGTTGGCTGGTTCAAGTTTGCTTTCCTCGCCAATTTCCCCTAGGTGAATACCAGAAAACAACCCAAAAGGTGTTGGCCGAGAACACATTCGTATCATGTATTTAGTTAACGCCTGAGCAATTTTTTTTCCTTGCGGAGAATCTGGCTTTTGTTGCCATTGAATTATCCGCTCCATCAACGAGGGGCTTGCTAAGTATAATGCTTCCTGCACCCCGGTCATCGCGAGCCATACATCCAAAGTTTCATTATTATTTTGTACGGTATTACCAAACTTATTAAGTTGCTCTAACGCCAAGCGTGGTGTTCTTATTACAAAAAACGGCTGATGGGTAGTGCTAGGGGACATTCTGTACTTCCTTATGTCATTAATAAACTATCGGTCCAATCGGTATCGCCGGTAACAGCACTGATAAGCGCCAAACCAATGCCCGAATATCCCATTAAAAAACCACAGTCCTCTTCATACTGTTCACTTAAGCCATTGTAAGAAAAAAAAGCATCAATCCCGCGTTTGTCATATTGTGCAATTGTATAATCGAGCCAAGTAGTAGCGGCATTCGCTAGCTTGTTATGGGGTATTAATTTATTGAGTAATTGGTAAATAAGAGTTAAACCTACAAAACCATGGCAAAGGCCGGCGTCGATTACGTATCCTGATGCTGCATCTCGTTTGGTGGAGAGCAAGGCAATTTCTAACGCTTGTTGTATATAATTCGGTTGCTCTAATGCCTTTCCAACCCGAGCTAAGGTTAAGGCAATTGTAAGATCGCCATAACACCAGCCTAACCTCGATTGGTGTCGCTTGCCTGAACAAGAACCAAAGCACGCCTCGTTATCGTTAATTGTACTACGCTGGGTCAATAGCCAGTCACAACTTCCACGTAATAAACGGGTAACTTGTTGCTGTAGTGTTGGGATCTGCAAGGCAGGTAATAAAGCGGCGATAATGCCTGGCACACCATGGGCAAGACCTAAGTTATGTTCTGCTGTTTGCTTGTTTTCTTTGTTAAATCGAAAATAAGATTCAGCTGGTTGCGACCAAGTAATTAAACCATTTTTAAAATATGTAGCGGTATCTTCAAAACCACTCACTATAGCGGAATAAAGTTGAGTTTGATCGCTATAACGGGCTCTTCGAGCGGCATATGGCGCATAGCCTGCAAGTCCTTGTACCATTTCAATTTCGCCATTCCATGGTCGCTGTGATAAAGGATGATCGAATAGTTTGTCGATATCGTCAAATAAATCGACATCATAGTCGTCACTATCGTGCTGATTTAGGTATTCAAGAAACCATACTTGGCCTGCTAAACCATTACTCAAAGCAAAAGGCTGTTCCGTTAATTGTTCTTGCAATTGTTCTA
Source organism: Psychrobium sp. (assembly GCA_013214905.1). Lineage (GTDB taxonomy): Bacteria > Pseudomonadota > Gammaproteobacteria > Enterobacterales > Psychrobiaceae > Psychrobium. Next base: position 2,175 of record JABSRV010000066.1, read on the forward strand.
ATTTTTCGGAAAAAAGAGTTTCACTCACTAAGCTGGGATCTAGTCGGTGAAGATTATACATGAAAAGTAGTTTTCCAGATAAACCACCGAATAACCCGTGAGTACTGTTATTTTTTAAATTAGTAAGAATTTTATCATTCAGTTGAGAGAGGATTTTTTTTATTTTAGGAACATATAGGTTCGTTGAAATTATTTTTTGTGGCATATTTATCCTCAGATGGGTTTATTAATGTGATTTAATATGCAGGTAAGTTTTATATCTGTCAGTGACTCAATTATTTCATTTCAATTGAGTCACTTTATTAAAGTACTAGCAGATCATCCTGCTAAAACAGTAATTACCTTCAGTACAGAAGGCCTCAGAACAGGCTTGAGTTGGACATAGTTCTTCGCCTGTATTTTGCTCAGCACCACCACCAATTTGCTTGGTCATGTTAGCTGGAAGAGTATTAAGGTCTTTTGAAAGGGTTTTTAATCTTTTTTTATTCAGCTTGAATTTCATGTCGATCTCCTTGATCTTTAGATTTATGTTGTGCTGTAATATTGCACAGGAATTAATCTAATTGAGAACAAGATTGTTGTCAACTGTTGTTTTTGTTGTAACGAATTGATATTTAAGGTTTAAATGTTATATGGATAGCTTGGTTAGGACTGTGTTTTGACGTTTGAATTTGAGTGAGGAGGAAGAACTAATATTATTGAATAATACTTAAGGATCTTAAATAAAACCCTTGAATATCTGTCATTCTGCTAACAAATTTAGGAATATGTTAGCAGGCGCTGCCCTTAGCGTTTTTTTACTTTCATACCAGTTTTTTTTATAAATTTTAATACCTAAAACTATACAAGAATCAATCTAATTTAGATTATCAATAAAGTCAATAGGTAAATATTATTTATAACTAATTGTTAAATATTAATAATATTACCGCCTTGCTGTCTAAGTCTTTACATTAAAGCGTTCTAGTTTTATTTCTCTGTCTGCGGAAGCTATTGTTTCTTTACGATGAGCGATGATCACCCTAGTAATTTTCAAACGAGAAATAGCTTGATTGATTTTATTTTCTAAAGTGGTATCTAAATGACTAGTGGCTTCGTCCATGAATAATATTTTTGGATTTCTATATAACGCTCTAGCAAGTATTACACGTTGCTTTTGTCCACCAGATAGGCTAGAACCCATATCACCAATTAAACTGTCATATCCCATAGGCATAGCGCTAATATCATCATGAATAGCGGCTTGTTCTGCACAAAAAATAACATGTTTCATATCCATCTCCGCATCAAAAAAAGCTATATTATCAGCAACGGAGCCAGATAATAGCTCGTCATCCTGCATCACCACCCCTATTTGTTGTCTATATTGTTGTGCTCCAAACTGTTCTAGTGATATGCCATCAATGGAAATATTACCGTGTTGAGGTTTGATTAGCCCCAGCATTATCTTAAGTAAAGTAGACTTTCCACAACCAGATGGACCTGTAATTGCCACTGACTCTCCTGCTTTTATGGCTAAATTAAGGTTGTTGAGTACATTAGGTGTGGTGTCGGAATATGCAAAGTTAATATTGCTTAATTCAATATTTCCAACTATTTTATGCAGTCTAATTTTTTCGGGCTGCAACTGCTCTTTGCTGGTTAGTGCAATGTCGGCAATGCGGTCAAAGTGCAAGCCAAGCATCTTAAACTCAATGAACTTGACGATAAGATTCGCTGTTTTATCCATGAACTGCCGTTTGTAAGCCATAAAAGCGAATAGCATGCCTGTACTAAAGCCACCCCCTATAACTAAGTGAGCTGCCAAATATACGACTACGATATTCTCAATACCAAACAATGCACGATTGATCACATCATAACCAATTGTATAATTCCCTAAGCGAATGTTTTGGTTGATGGCTGCGGCATAGCGATTTTGCCATTGACCCTCTCGTTTTACCTCTGCGCCAAAAAGTTTGATAGTTTGAATGCCACGAACGGTTTCCATAAAGTTTGAATTTTCATCGGCACGCGCCATAATTTCTTGTTCACTAATCGCACGAAACGGTTTATACATTGCGATACGAAGAGCTGCGTATGCAAAAACCGCGATTAAAACGACTGCAGACAATGTTGGGCTATAAAAGAAGATCATCGCTAGTGTTATACACGCCATTAGACCATCGATAATAGCTTCGATAACCCCAGTGGTTAATAGTTCTTTGACTTGTTGTAACGAACCGAAACGAGATACGATATCTCCCATATGACGCTTTTCAAAGTAGGATAACGGGAGCCGAACTAAATGATGGAACAAATTGCTTCCTAATTGAATGCTCATTTGATTGCCAAAGTGCAATAAAGTAAAGCCTCGTAATGCATTGGTAATTATTTCAAAGACTAATACTAAAAAGAATCCAATAGCTAACACTGTTAATAAAGTAGTATCACCAGTAAGTACAACATCATCAATTACCAGCTGTATGTAATAGGGCGCTGCTAGAGTGAAAATTTGTAATAATATAGATAAGGTGAAAATTAATATTAACGACTGTTTTAAACCAGATATACGGCTCCAAAAGTCGGAGAAGCGTAAGGTTTGTTTTACTTCTTTTGTTTCGAATTCTTTGGTTGGATTTAGTTCAAGTGCAATACCGGTAAAATGCTTCGACGCTTCTTTCAGGCTGAGTGTTCTCTTGCCGGATGATGGGTCGTGAATGACAATTTGTTTGTCATTAGCTTTTTTTAAAACTACAAAATGATTTAGATCCCAGTGTAGAATACATGGTGTTTGTAACGCTTCTAAATCATTTAATTCAATACGTAATGGTCTAGATGATAACTCCAACCTTTCGGCGAACTGCATAATATCGAGTAATGTTGCTCCTTCAATCGACAAGTTAAATTGGTGTCGTAATGAAACTAAATCGCTATTGTAGCCATGATATGCTGCCACCATAGCCAAGCTGGCTAAGCCACACTCCGCAGCTTCCGATTGCATTATTATAGGCAACGATTTTCGAGACCAAAATTGTAACTTGGCTACCGGTGTATTGTGTTCTGTTTTCATATTAAGCTGATGTCCTTATTGATATATCTACAGCTTAAAGCTGACCATGAATGCTAAAAATCGGATCGAAAAGCCAACGTAAAAGAGAGCGCTCCTCTATGACAATATCGGCGTCTAATAACATACCTGGGCGTAGCATAGGTTTTTTTCCGTAAGCTTGAATATTCTCAGCATCAAGAGCTACTACTACTCGATAGGCGGGTTTAGAAATTATTCCTGGCGTATTTGTTTCATCAGGAAAAATCACACTGTGACTAATTTCTGTAATGGTTCCGCTATAAATACCAAACTTCTGATATGGAAAAGCATGGTATCGGATTCTGGTCTTTTGCCCTTGTTCAATAAACCCAAATGCAGAAGTTGGTATATAGAGCACCGCTTGCATGTGGCTATTTTTAGGTAGAATCGTCAGTAATGATTGCCCTAATCGGACATTGTTATTCGACTTGGCAAGTAACCCACTAATCGTGCCTGAAGTAGGTGCTCTAAGTTCTCCCAGTCGTTGTTGCTCTATAGTAGCTATTTGAATTTGTAAATTTGAACGTTGATCTTGAAATTGTGATAAACGATTACTTTGCTCTAGAGGTAATTTCTGTAATTGGCTTTGAATTTGTTTTATCTGCCCAATTAAAGTGAGTTTCTCAAACTTAATGTTTGAAGCTTGTTGTTTCATCGATAACAAATTATCTTTTTGTCGCTGTAAATCGAGGTCTGAGATATGGCCTGAACCTTTTAGAGTATATATTTGTTTAACCATTTGTTTGTTTAATTCAAGACGAGTCAAAAAAATCTCATATTGATTGTCAAGTTCCATTAGCCTAGCCATAGTGTTGGATTTTTTTTGCTCTAATTCGGCTAAGGTCAATTTATCTTGGAGTTGCTGCTGTCTAAATATTAAATCTAAAGTGTTTATTTGTATGGAGTATTGATTTAATAATGCCTGGTTTAGTTCCAATTCTTGTTTACTGTGCTTGGCTGAGGCAATGCGTAAGATTGTTTGTCCAGCCACTACATAGTCACCGTCTTTTACTAAGACTTCTGAAACTACACCTTTTAGCGGTGACTCTAGTCTAATCAGTCCAAAGCTTGGTTCAATAACGCCGGCGACTCTTTCTTTTCGTACATATGTACCAATGCTTAGAAAAAAAATACTGATAAACACAATAAATAAAATGAGAAAGGTGAGTTTTTTAAACACTGGGGCTTGGACCAGCGATACTGCACCTTCTAAGCGGTGTCGTTTATTTACTAACACTTCTTCGCGGAACAATTTTTCCATAAATTGATGTACAGCCTTTAATGATTGATTTTACGTTAATTTTATAATTAACTTGGTGCACAATGTATCATTGTGAACTGATAAATGGAAATGATGTTTTTGTCCTGATATCTGTATAACTAACTGATATAAATGTTATTTGGAACTGGTGGTATTGTATTGCTGACATTCTTTATATTTTATTGTTCAGGCGATTAGAGTTGACCCAAACATAAAAATTTAGCAGCTGTTGATATCGGGTTTTTACTATAAACCATTCTTAAAAGAGGCTATATAAAAGGTCACTTCATACTATTTAACGCCTTTTAATCTTGATAAATACTGGGTAGTCAGAATTTATCGTGGTGCCGATAATGTAAGATTCAAATAAAGAGGTATAATTGACGTAGATCAATGGTAATAAATTCACATGAAAGAATCCGGAGACCTGTGGTCGCCGGTTTAGAAGTTTTATACTAAAAAAACATTGTTTTAATTGAGCGCTATTATACGTTGAGAGCCTTATAATATGAGATTAACTACGGTATAAAGTCTTGATTAGGTGATAACCGAATTGGGTTTTTAGTGGCCCGTGCACTTCTAATATCTTGTCTTTAAATACAACGTTATCAAATGCCTTAACCATTTGGCCGGGTTTAAACTCGCCTAAATCCCCGCCTTTTTTACCCGATGGGCAAGTTGAATATTTTTTTGCTAACGCCGAAAAACTTTCGCCCTTGGCTAATCTGTTTTTTAGGCTTTGCGCTTCGGCCTTGCTCTTTACTAATATATGTACTGCACATGCTTTTGCCATGAGAATTTCCTACTACTATCTTTGCTTACTATTAATGCCCCAGATTATATAACAGTTTTGAGGTCTGTTGGTTTTTAGGTGCATTAAAAACTTGCTCGGCGTCACCAATTTCAATGACTTTGCCTTGATCTAATACCATGACTTGATCACTTATATGGCGCACAATATTAATATTATGGGACACAAATATATATGACAGACCCATGTCATATTGCAATTTCAATAACAAATTAATGACTTGCGAGCGTACAGACATATCTAATACCGATAACGCTTCATCGGCCACAATAATGTGTGGATCTAACATTAACGCGCGAGCGACGGCTATGCGCTGTTTTTGACCACCAGAAATCATGTGCGGGTAAAAGTGTGCGTGTTCGGGCAATAAGCCTACCTGTTGCAGTTTGTGATAAACGATTTTCTCTCGGTCTTTTTTACACATATCAGTAGTGAACTTTAACGGCTCTTCTAATAAGTTACCAATGCGCATGCGTGGGTTAAGGCTGGTATTAGCGTCTTGAAAAATCATCCGTATAGCACAGCAACGCTGAGTATGATTTTTAACTTCTAATTGCTGCCCCTCTAGAATGATCTTGCCTGAGGTTCGCTGCTCAGCGCCCACTAATATGCGTGCTAAAATGGTTTTACCCGAACCTGCATTGCCAACAATGGATAACGTTTGTTGTTGTTCTAACTTAAACGAAATTGGACCCAAGGCTCGTTGATATTGCGGAATAAGCCATTTATAACCAACTTTAAAAGATTTAGTGAGATCACTCACTTCTAACAACGTACTCATTTGTCGTTTCTCTTGTCATCAAGTAATGGAAAGTGGCAGCTGAAATAGCGGCCACGGACCTTTTCCATTTTTGGGATCTCTACGCAGGTTTTTTGTGCTCGAGGGCATCGAGGACCAAGACGGCAACCAATGGGTAAATGCTGCAAGGTTGGCACACAGCCCGACAAGGTCGATAATTGCGACTTGTGGCTTAGCTTGTTATCAAAATGCGGCATACTTTGCATTAACGCCAAGGTGTATGGATGAAAAGGTCGCTTAAAAATTTGTTTGGTATCGCCAGATTCTACCGTTTGACCGCAGTACATCACGGTGATGGTTTGCGTCCAGTTTTCAACGTGGGCTAAATCGTGGGTGATTAATAAAATTGATACATCATTGAGTTGGTTTAGTTTGCGAAACAATTTAAAAATTTGTTCTTGCGCGCCGGCTTCGATTACTGTGGTCGGTTCATCGGCAATCAGTAATCGGGGTTTATAGGCAATCGTCATCGCAATCATCACCTTTTGGCAGATGCCTTCAGATAATTCGTGCGGATAACATTTCATGACTCGTTCATCATCCCTAATGCCCACTTGGTGCAATAAGGACTTAATGCGTTCTTGGCGCCATTTCTTGCGCTTGAAAAAAGACACATCACAATCATCCATAGGTAGCGATTCATGCAACTGATGACCAACGGTATCATTAGGATCAAGGCTAGACGAGGGCTCTTGAAATACCATGGCTATTTCATGGCCCATTAATTTACGACGCTCTTTGGCCGACAATGACAACAAATCAACGCCGTTATAGCGCAAGCGATCGGCGGAAACATGCCAACGCTCGTTTAAAATGCCCATGATCGCTTTAGCGACCAAGCTTTTACCCGAGCCTGATTCGCCAACCAACCCGCGGATTTCACCTGGGTTCATTGATAAGTTGACCCGATCAACCGCTCTAACACGTCCTTGAGGTGTGTCAAATTCAATGCTGAGGTTTCTGATGTCTAATAATGGCATTATCCTAAACCTTCTTTAACCGCGCGTTGTAAACCGTAACCGACCAAGTTGATTGATAAGACACTGATGAAAATGGTCAAACCTGGGAAAGTAACATTCCACGGCGCAATAAATATTAAGTCAATACCATCGGCTAATATCGCGCCCCATTCCGAGGTGGGGGCGGGCGCGCCAATACGTAAAAACCCCAAGGTCGCAATGTCTATAATAGCAATTGAAATGGCGAGGGTAAATTGCACCACTAATGCGTCAAGTATATTAGGCAGTATCACGTTGTAAAAAATTTGAAATTGGTTGGCGCCATCAAGCTTTGCTGCCACCACATATTCACGAGATAATTCATGATGCACGGCGTTATGAGTCGCACGCATAAACTGCGGCATTAACGCGATGCCTACAGCCATCATCACATTTAACAAACTAGGGCCACTAATAGCGACTAAGATAATGGCCAATAATAACGATGGAATAGCTAAAGTTGCATCAAGTATATGATTAAGAATACTTGATTTCAGGCCGCGAGACATGCCCGATAAAATGCCCAAAAATATGCCAATAATCGCGGCGCAGGCAGTGACAACAAGACTAGAACCAAAAGTTGTTCGCACGCCATGCAGTAAATTTGAAAAAATATCACGGCCTAAATCATCGGTTCCCAAAAAATAGGCAATGTTGCCATTGGCATGCCAAGATGGCGGTGATAATAAGGCATCTGTGTGTTGGAAATCTGGCGGATAGGGCGCCAATATAGGCGCTAAAATAGCCATCAACACAAAGGCTGCAAATATCCATAAACCAAGCATGGCCATAGGGTAACTTAAGAAATTCAACCAAATTTGCCGTAACGGGCTAGGTATAGATTCTTCTTGATAAATGGTATTAGCTTGAGCCATTTACTGCGCTCCTGCGGTGCGGTGTAGTGGCGATCATTAAAACATCACTTAGCACCGAAATTAAAATAATAAAACCAGCACAAATTAAAATGCCAGCACTAATGATTGGATAATCACGTTGATAGATTGCCTGCATCAACCAATTACCCATGCCCGGCCAAGAAAATATAACCTCGGTAACCATGGCACTGGTGAGTAATGTACTCAATTGCAAACTAATTTGAGCCAAAATAGGTTGCACTACATTGGGCAGCGCATGTCGAAAGATGATGGTGCTTGGTGACAAACCGCGTGCTTTGGACGCTTTAATATAGTTGGCGTCTAATTCTTCTAACATGGTGCTGCGGGTAATACGTATAACCACGGTTGCAGGCACTAGCGCTAAGGTGAGTGTTGGCATAACCAGATGTGCTAAGGCGTCACGATAAGCTAACTGTTTGTATTGTAAGTCTGATAGCCAAATGTCAATAAAGGTGAATCCGGTAATCGGCTCTACTTGATATAATAAATTTAAGCGTCCGGCTACGGGCAACCATTGCAATTCAAGTCCAAAATACATGATGGCAATTACGCCGAGCCAAAATACAGGAATTGAATAACCGATTAAGGAGGCGCCTAGCACTATGTGATCGCTTACTTTTTGACTCCTAACCGCGGCTAAAACGCCTAAGGGAATACCAACAATCAATGCTAGCAACATGGCGTAAAGACAGAGCTCTATGGTGGCTGGCAATAGCTTAATCATTTCATCATAAACGGGTTGCTGTGTGGTGAAAGACAGGCCAAAGTCACCATGGATACGGCTATTCACAAAGGAGATATATTGATTAAACCAATTTTCGTCGAGTTGGTATTGTTCTGTAAGTTGATCATGCTGCTCGATAGTTGGGTTTTGATAACCACTGATGTTAGTGGCCAAATCGCCAGGCAACGCGTTGATCATCAAAAAAACAAGAAAATATAGGATTGCCACGGTTAAAACAAATAAGTTGCAGCGCCTAATGATATAAAACCACATGGTTAACGTTGCTCCTGTCGTTTATTACTGGTCGATTTCTTACGATGAGCCTTGGCAAAAGAAATGCCACCATAGGGGTTTAGCGGCATACCGAGAATGTTTCTGTTTTTCACCTGAAAACGTAAAGCATGAGCAAGAGGGATTAAAGGCAGCATCTCATTGAGTTCAGCTTGTGCTTGAACGTAATATTTCATCCGTTTTTCTTGTTTGGTGTGTGATATACCTAGGCTAAGAATGTGATCAAACGCCGGATCGCACCAGTTGACTCTATTATTGCCCGCTAGCAATGCAGCGCAGCTAAATAATGGGCGGAAAAAGTTGTCAGGATCCGCATTGTCCGCGGTCCAGCCCAATAATACAGAGTCATAAGTGAACTCATTAAGTTTGCTTAAAAAGACACTCCAACCATAGGTTTTAATATGTAAACTAACACCAACTCTCGCCAGTTGTCCTTGCAGTAACTCTGCGGTTTTTGTCGCATTAGGGTTGTAAATTCGTTGTACCGGCGATATCCATATATCCATGCTTAGGCCGTCTTCATAGCCAGCCTCAATCAATAAGGCACGCGCCTTATCAGGATCATACTCATATTGTGGTAAATGCTCGTTATAAGCCCATGATAATGGCGGCAATACACTGTCTGCAACCGTTGCACTGCCATAATATACGGCTTCAATAATTGCCCGTTTGTTAATGGCATGCGCCAATGCGGTTCTGACCAACCGATTATTAAACGGTGGGCGTTGTAAGTTAAATGCCCAATATGAAATGTTAAAACCTGTTTGAATTTGCAACTCTAACTTGACTTGGCGGCGAATAAACTCGAGTTCACTCGATTGTGGCAATGCAGAAACGTCACAATCCCCGGTCATTAACTTAGCTATACGGTTGGTACTTTTAGGGGTGATGTCATAAACGAGTTGTTCAATCTGTGGCGCGCCATTCCAATATGCAGTGTTAGCTTTGTAGCGAATATGGTTGTTGGGGAAATAAGAATCTAAGGTAAAAGGGCCAGTGCCTATTGGTGCAGTATCTATTTCGTTGGCACGATCTTGTGATATCAGTAGCTCACCATATTGCTCCGACAGTATTATCGAGAAATGAGCGGCAAGGTTGGCTAAAAATGAACTGTCTCGTTCGTGTAAGTAAAAGACCACCATATGTTGATTAACCTTAACGATTCTATCGATGAGGCTGTTAAATCCAACACTTTGAAAAAAAGGATAAGAGCCGCCCGACACTTCGTGAAAAGGATGGTTGGTATCAATAATTCGATTAAAGCTAAACAATACATCGTCAGCATTAAATAAACGGGTGGGGGTAAAGTTATCATTGTGGTGAAAGCTGGCATTCTTACGTAGATAGAATGTATATATCTTGCCGTTTTCATTGATATGCCAACTATGCGCTAAACCAGGCTGAATAGAGCCAAGCGATGGGTCATATTCAACTAAACGGTTATACAGCTGATAGGCAGATGCATCACTGGTGGTGCCGCTGGTGGTTAACTGCGGATTAAAACTAGAGGGATCGCCCTCTGAGCAATAAACAATGCCGGGAGTTAAATGAGCGTCGGCCGCTAAGTTTGGGTTACAGCCACTTAGTAAAAAAAACATCGACAAGACGCTAGTTTTTAAAGCAAATTTCAAGCAATTAATCATGCTGACACAAGGGTTACCTATAATGATGTTAATGTACCGCCATGGCGCATTAACATCAATAAGATTAGATTAATTTACGTGGTATTTTGCTCGAATCTTTCATTTTAGGCTTCAGAATCTAATAAGTTGTACTTTTTGAGCAAACCGCGCAATTGATGATAGGTTACGCCGAGAGACTGAGCAGCCTTTTTTTGACTAAATTGTGCATTGGCTAACGCGTCTTTGATTAGTTTTGTTTCAAAATCACTGGTCACCTCTTTGAAATCGAGGGGAAAATGATGCAGCGTACTAGCCGCTGAACTATTTTCTGCTGGAGCCGAGCTAGTAGACTCAGCAGGCAAACTGATTTTCTTCGATGACGCCATCATTGTGGTTGGTCTAAATTCAGAAACAAAGGGGTCAAGAATGATTTTTTGTAACGGCAGTGCGGCGTTGTCGTGTCGATACAAAGAACGCTCAACCACATTTTTTAGTTCACGCACATTGCCCGGCCAATCATAGCTAGTCAAAATTTGCTTGGCCTTAGCGCCAAAACCACCGAAATATTCCAGTTCAAGTTGGCGCGCCATATTAATGGCAAATGTTTCGGCCAAAATCAGGATGTCTTCTTGGCGATAGCGCAGCGGCGGCAAGGTGATGACATCAAATGCGAGGCGGTCGAGTAAATCGGCGCGAAACTTTCCTTGGGCGACAAGAGTAGGCAAATCTTCGTTGGTGGCACAAATTAATCGGACATCGGTTTTAACCGGCTTAGAACCACCAACCCGTTCAAATTCACCATATTCAATCACATTGAGCAATTTCTCTTGCACATTAAGTGAGGTATTGGCTAGTTCATCAAGAAACAAGGTACCGCCGTTAGCACGTTCAAAACGGCCTTCGTGTCGTTTATTGGCACCAGTAAATGATCCTGACTCATGACCAAATAGCTCGCTCTCTAATACGCTCGATGACAAGGTGGCACAGTTAAGTTTGACGTAAGCTTGATCCCAACGCTTAGACAAATAGTGAATTCGCTCGGCGAACAACTCTTTACCCGTGCCGCGTTCGCCAATAATTAATACCGGTTTATTAATCGGGGCTGCAAGGGAAACGTGATCTAAAACTTCAAGAAAACTTGTAGCCTGACCGATGAGATTATCTTTTTTATTATATTGACTCATTGTTTAAACTTGTTATTGGTGTAATTTACTAAAAATTAGTCTAACAAATAACTTTGCGATTGAAAATCTTTTGCTTAAATTATATCAATCATTATAAATACAGTAGCTTAGTTAGCCTTTTCAAGGTTGGCATAAGAAATGTATAAACAATGTTAAGTTACTAACATTTAAGAAAGAGGAAACATACAATGGGAATATTTAGTCGTTTTGCAGACATTATTAATTCAAACATCACGTCGTTATTGGATAAAGCCGAAGATCCTAAAAAGATGGTTCGCCTAATCATTCAAGAAATGGAAGATACATTGGTTGAAGTTCGCTCAAACTCAGCGAGCTTGATTGCACAGAAAAAGGAATTGCAACGCCGTGTTACCCGCGCTTCAAATCAAGAGATTGATTGGCAGGCTAAAGCGGAACTTGCTTTAAGTAAAGATCGTGAAGATTTGGCCCGCGGCGCGTTAATTGAAAAACAGCGTAGCGGTGAACTTGCGTCATTACTTAGCGAAGACATGAGCGTATTAGAAGAACAATTGAATTTACTTAAAAGTGAAGTCGAGCAACTACAAGTTAAACTCAATGAAGCTAGAGCGCGTCAAAAGAGCATGGTAGTGCGCACTGAAACAGCAACAACGCGTTTGCAAGTTAAAAAGCAGCTCGATAGCAGTCGTACCTCAGACACCATTGATAAGTTTGAACGCTACGAGCGCCGAGTTGAAGAGCTTGAGTCACAAGTCGAAGCACAAGACATGGGCTCGCGCACACTAAATGATGAGTGATGAACTTGAAGCACTAAAAAAGAAAATGAATAAAAAGAAATCATAGAAGGGGAATATTATGGATGGTGGCGTAATTGCAATATTCGTTGTACCAATGGCACTTTTTTTAGTTTTTGTGGCGCCTATATGGTTATTTTTACATTACCGAAGCCGACGTCAAGTGAGTCAAGGGCTGACCGATGAAGAGTATCAAGAGTTGACTTCGTTAGGGCAACAAGCCGAAGGCATGGCGGTTCGAATTTCTACCCTCGAGTCTATTCTTGACGCCGAGGTGCCGGAGTGGAGGAATAAGCAATGAGTGATAACAAGACTAAAGAGTTTTACCGTATACCAGAACATGGCAAAATTGCCGGCGTGTGCGCCGGCATTGCACAACGCTTTGAGTTAGAAATTTGGTTGGTTCGTGTTGTTGTTGTATCAGCTTTTTTTCTTGGTTTTAGCGGTTTTATTTTTCTGATGTACATTGCCGCTTGGTTTATGTTGGACAAAAAGCCATACCAGCATAAGGGCATTGGTGGGCTAGACCATAGCGTATCGGTAAAGTCTAAGATCTGGCAGCAGGGCATGCCGCCCAAGGAAGCATTCAGAGAAGTGAAAACGCAGTTTAGACAAATCGAATTACGCTTAAGACACGTAGAAAGCTACGTCACATCCTCTGAATTTAACTTGTCTCGAGAAATCGACAAGCTGTAATCATTAGTTTCAAAAGCCGCTTTATGCGGCTTTTATTCTTTAAGACTGCGTTAAGTAATCCAATATCACTTGATGATGCTCTTTAGTCTTAAACTTATTAAACACATGCTCAACAATACCATGCTCGTCAATTAAGAAACTTTGACGGTGAATACCATCATATTCCTTGCCCATGAATTTCTTTAAACCCCAAACGCCAAAATCATCAGCTACTTGATGATCCTCGTCAGAGAGCAGTGAGAAGTTTAATTCAAACTTATCAGTGAACTTAACCAAACGTTTTGTCGCATCGGGGCTTATGCCAAGCACGACAACATTAAGTTCATCAAGCTGTGGTTTTATGTCACGTAAGCCCTGTGCTTGCACGTTACAACCTGGGGTCATGGCCTTCGGATAAAAATAAACCAAGACTTTCTTAGGTGAGAATTGAGTTAATGAAATAGCGTTATCGTCTTTATCATTAAGGGTGAATTTCGGTGCTTTATCGCCAGCTTTTAGTGTGTTCATATTAATGACCTTCTAGATGTTCAAAACGTATGGTTAGTGCTAATTGTGCTGCTAACTGCGTGAAATGTTGTTGCAGAGCGGGGTAGTCAATATTTTCTGTTAGGTTAACTAGCATTTCAATTTGTTGATAGCCACTCTTGGCTTTCGTTCTAAAGCTAGTTAAATCTATTTGATGTTCGGCTAAATATTCGGTGAATTGGCCGATACAGCCTGGTGCGTCTTGCCCATCAAGTTTGATTGATACTTGGCCTGAGTTGTTAGCCAATGTGTGTTCACTGGTACGCTTCATAATGGTGACAAGCTCAAGCTGAGCACTGCGCGCTAATAGGTCGGCCTCAAATCTAGTAATGGCATTCCACTGACCGCTCAATAGAAGAATGAGGGTGAATTCGTTACCAAATACCGCTAGGCGACTGTCGACAATGTTGCAATTGGTTTGAGTGACTATTTTCGTTAACTCGTTAACAATGCCAGGGCGATCGGTGCCGATTGCGGTGACCACTAAAAAATTGCTCATCGTTTTCCTTCATTAAAATTAAACGTAAATAAAATAATGGTTAATATTACCGCTATAAAATTTGTCGGGATATTATCATACTTATACCCATAATCAATGAAGATGCAGGTTTTGTAACGCTCTAAAACCCAATCTACTGCGTTGCGCTCAATCCCAATAGCCAGCTATTGG
>JABSRV010000067.1 GCA_013214905.1 Psychrobium sp.
ACCTCACAGGTTGGTCACAGCTAAAAAACGAATAATTAAATCACGAAATATCAATAAGCATCAACATTAAGAATTAAAAATATGAGTTGTATCATTGCCTTCGATTATGGCGTTAAAAGCATCGGCTTAGCTGTAGGACAGAAAATCACATGCACTGGTAGTCCGCTAGCGGCGTTAAAAGCGGTGGATGGCATACCAAATTGGGATCAACTAACCGCGTTATTTGAAGAATGGCAGCCAGCTGAGATTGTTGTCGGCTTTCCCACAAACATGGATGGCAGCGACCAAGCTATTACCCTGCGTGCCAAAAAATTTGCTAAGCGTTTATATCATCGATTCAAAATACCGGTGCATGGGCACGACGAGCGTTTAACCACGGTGGATGCTAAAGAAAGACTGTTTGAAATGGGCGGTTATAAGAAACTAACCAAAGGAAAAATAGACAGTGTATCGGCGGTACTCATTTTAGAAAGCTGGTTTGAAAGTAAACTTTAATGCACTAAAAGCCTACAACAATCCGTTGTAGGCTTTGTAACGATTATCGTTAGCTAAAATCTAGCGTCACATTACTTAAACCGCCCTCATCAATTTCCTCACCACTTTTTAGTTTAATCATCAAACGTAAATCATTCGGTGAATCCGCATGATGCAAGGCATCTTCCAAGGTGATTTCATCATCAATAAACAACTTGTACAACGCTTGATCAAACGTTTGCATGCCCATTTCATTCGACTTGGCCATGGTCTCTTTTAAGGCATGCAGCTCGCCCTTAGCGATAAGATCAGAGATACGTGATGAATTAAGCATAATTTCAATGGCCGCACGTCGCCCTTTACCATGTTTAACAGGCACTAACTGCTGCGCGACAATCGCACGTAAGTTGAGCGACATATCAAACAATAATTGTGGGTGTTTCTCTTTTGGCACCAAATGCATGATGCGCTCTATCGCTTGGTTGGCATTATTAGCGTGCAATGTGGCGACACATAAATGCCCTGTTTCGGCGAACGTTAACGCATAAGCCATAGTTTCTGGCGAACGAATTTCTCCTAATAAGACCACATCCGGAGCTTGACGCAATGCTGATTTCAAACCCGCTTCAAACGATTCGGTATCAACCCCAACTTCTCGTTGGTTAACGATGCTCATGCGATGTTCGTGCACAAACTCGATGGGATCTTCCACCGTTAAAATATGGCCTTTGCTATTTTGGTTTCGATAACCGAGCATCGCCGCCAAGGATGTTGACTTACCTGTGCCCGTAGCGCCAACCATGATAACTAAACCACGTTTACTCATGATGACGTCTTTTAAAATTTCAGGCAGTTTAAGTTCGTCCATCTCAGGAATGGTAGTTTCAATGCGGCGAGCCACCAAACCCGCCATGCCGCGTTGCCAGAATGCGCTAACACGAAAGCGTCCTAAGTCATCGTCAGCAAGGGCGAAATTGCACTCACGGGTGGTTTCAAACTCTAGACGTTGTTTGTCATTTAGTGCGCCAAACACAATGGCCAGCGTTTCTTCTTCAGTCAGCGCTTCATCGCTAATCGCAAGGAGTTCGCCACTAACTTTGATGCTCGCTTTAGCGCCTGCGGTAATAAATAGATCAGAGCCTTGTTTGTCACGCAACACTTGTAAATATTGATTAATTAACATGCTGACTCCTATATGTCTTGCTTGCCTGAACCTTTAGACTGCGCATCTTCTCGCGTGATATCGCCTTGATTAACTAACTTAATCAGCGCTTGATCCAGTGTTTGCATGCCCACCGCCATACCAGTTTGAATCGCGGAATACATTTGTGCGACCTTGCCTTCACGAATGAGATTACGAATAGCTGGCGTGCCAAGCATGATTTCATGCGCAGCAACGCGACCGCCTCCTACACGTTTGATCAATGTTTGAGAAATAACCGCTTCTAACGATTCCGACAACATCGTACGCACCATGTCTTTTTCTGCGGCAGGAAATACATCAACAATACGATCAATGGTTTTTGATGCTGAAGTCGTATGTAAGGTACCAAACACTAAATGTCCTGTTTCTGCAGCGGTTAACGCCAAGCGGATGGTTTCTAAATCACGCATTTCACCAACCAAGATAATGTCTGGGTCTTCACGCAGTGCGCTGCGTAGCGCATTATCAAAACTATGGGTATCACGATGCACTTCACGCTGGTTAATCAAACATTTTTTATTTTGATGCACGAATTCAATAGGATCTTCAATAGTCAAAATATGTTCGTTACGAGTTTCGTTAATATAGTCAATCATCGCGGCTAAGGTGGTTGATTTACCCGAGCCAGTAGGACCCGTTACCAAGACTAAACCTCGTGGCTTGTCGGCGATCTTTTTAAGAATGTCAGGCGCGCCGATTTGTTCCATAGTCAGCACTTCACTAGGGATGGTACGAAATACGGCGCCCGCGCCACGGTTTTGATTAAATGCGTTAACCCTAAAACGTGCCATGTTTGGCACTTCAAACGAAAAGTCACACTCTAGATGTTCTTCATAGTTTTTCCGTTGTTTATCGTTCATGATTTCATAAACTAAACTATGCACTTCCTTGTGCTCTAATGCCGGTATATTTAGCTTGCGTACTTCACCGTCAACACGGATCATGGGAGGTACACCAGCAGAAAGGTGTAAATCTGACGCGCCGTGCTTTACACTAAAGGCAAGTAATTCCGTAATATCCATATAAAACCTCAATTTAAGTTATTTTATTAATATGACTACCATAACAGATCGATTACATTCAGCAATTAACAACATTAAAACTTGCGAAAAAAAATGCCTGCGTAATTCGCAGTCAGTACAGCTTATTGCGGTTAGTAAAACCAAACCTAATGATGATATTGCCCAAGCCATTGATGCTGGTCAGCGCCACTTTGGCGAAAACTACGTGCAAGAAGGCATAGAGAAAGTAGCCTTCTTTAACGATCCGCAATTAGTCTGGCATTTTATTGGTCCGATACAGTCTAATAAGACTAAATTAGTGGCAGCAAGTTTTGACTGGGTGCATACCATTGACCGCCTTAAAATAGCCCAGCGTTTAAGTAACCAGCGACCTCGTGAGCAAGGTAAACTCAATGTTTGCTTACAAGTTAATATTAGCGGCGAGCAAAACAAGTCTGGTATAAAAGCAGATGAGGTGATGTCATTAGCACAAGAAGTGGCCAAGTTAGATAACTTAACCCTGCGAGGTTTAATGACTATTGGTCAAAAAAGCGATGATGTCACCGTGATTTCAAAGCAATTTTCTCAAATGAATCAGCTTTTTGAGACCTTAAAAAAAGAATTTGCTACAGTAGATACCTTATCGATGGGCATGAGTGGCGATCTGCAATGTGCTATCGAAAATGGCGCAACGATGGTGCGCATTGGCCGTGCCATTTTCGGTCAACGAACCGACATAGACCCAAAATAATTGGAATTGCAGTGCAGGTTTTCAGTTCCAGACAAAAGCTAAGTACCTACATCCGTGTACGCAAAGCCGTCAAGGTTCGGATAACGGGTATGAAACAATAAGAGTGATAATTTAATATGGAACAGAAAAAAATAGCCTTTATTGGTGCGGGCAACATGTCGCGCAGCATTATCAGCGGACTAGCGGCGCAGCACTATCCTGCATCTTTGATCATGGCGAGCAACCCAAGCCAAGGCAAGTTAGATACCCTGCAACAAGATTTTGGTATTTTAACCAGCAATAATAATGACGAGGCCATTAAGTGGGCCGACGTGGTGATATTGGCGGTAAAACCACAGCTAATGCAGCAGGTTTGTCAGGACATTAAAGAAAGTCAGTTTGATGACAAATTATTTATTACCATCGCGGCAGGCATTAACAGCGAACGTTACCATGACTATTTTGACCAAACCATTCGCTTAGTGCGTTGCATGCCCAATACCCCATCATTATTAGGTTTAGGTATGAGCGGCCTGTTTGCGGGTAACGGCGTTAGCCAAAACGACGTGCAAATAAGTGAGCAAATAATGCGCTGTGTTGGCGAGGTTTTATGGGTTAGCGATGAGTCTCATATCGATACAGTTATCGCGTGTAGTGGCAGCTCTCCTGCCTACTTCTTCTTATTCATGGAATATATGCAGCAAAGCGCAATAAAAATGGGATTAAGCGGTGAAGAGGCAAGACTGCTCATTCAACAAGCCGCTTTGGGCGCCGCGCAAATGGTTCGCCATAATGGCCATTTAGAATTGTCAGAACTTCGCAAACAAGTGACTTCAAAAGGTGGCGCGACCCACGCAGCAATTGAGTCTTTTAAGCAAGATAATTTAGAGCAAAGCATAGACAACGCCATGAAAAGTGCCGTTGAACGTGCACAAGAAATGGCCAAACAATTTTAATCCAAGGAAAACAAAGACATAATGAATGCTTTAATCTATTTAATTGAATACGGGTTTAGCGCCTACTTAATGATTGTTATTTTACGCGTTTGGCTGCAATTAGCCAAAGCCGACTTTTACAATCAACTCAGTCAGTTTGTCGTCAAGGCGACCAACTCTATTTTAGCGCCTATGCGCCGCATCATTCCCGGTGTGCTTGGGATTGACATGGCTGGTGTTGTATTAGCCTTGATAGTCGCTGGGGCAAAAATAGCTCTTATCATCCTGTTGCAAGGCGGAGCTGTTGATCCGTTATTACTGCTTGTTTGGGCGCTTATTTTAACAATCAAGACCGCGGGAATGATGGTATTTGTGGTGATGATTGTTCGCGCTATTTTAAGCTGGGTTAGTCAAGGCGGTCATCCTATTGAAATGTTATTTGGGCAATTGACCGACCCATTATTACAACCTATTAGACGAGTTATTCCGTCAATGGGCGGCCTAGACTTATCAATGATAGCCTTGTTCGTTGCTTTAAATTTTCTTAATAAATTATTCAGTGAGTTCGTGCCATATTGGAGCAGTTTGTAACACTGTTCAGTAACAAACGACTGCCCGTACCCTAGGTGCGGGTTTTCTTAACACCCATCTCATAGTGACCCTATCTCTAAACTTTTTTATCGCTAATAAACAGCTCGCAAAGCAGATCCTAAATCAATTAAAGGATACAATAGCGTTAATATGAAAAATCCATCAGAGGTCATTATTATGTGTAACATTCGCGCGTTTATTACAAGCCTAGTTTTAAGTCTAACCTTACTTGCAAGCAGCGTTCACGCTACGCAAGGCGGTCAATATCAACAATCAGGGCGATATCAAATTCACTATATGGCACTGACTAGCACATTTTTAACGCCCGCAGTTGCCAAAACATATGACATCAAACGCTCGCGTTATAACGCCTTTATTAACATTTCAATTCTAGATACCCTCATTGATAACAACCCAGCTGTTAAAGCTAAGGTTGTAGGGCAAGCGATTAACTTAACCGGTAGCATTCGTAAGTTAACCTTTAGAGAAATCATTGAAGGTGACGCAATATATTATATTGCACAATTGCCATTTCGTAACGACGAGCGCTTTACCATTCATATTTCTAGCAGCAATGGTGACGGACTCAATTCAAAGATAAGTTTCAAACAAGAATTTTACGCGCAATAATCATTGATTATTGCGGCTTAACCTCGCATTTTTTAGGTATCACAACAATGACTCAAATCGTTTTAGCCACTGGCAACAAAGGCAAGGTTAAAGAACTTGCGGGCATGCTTGCCCCTTTAAACATCGACGTAGTAGCGCAAAGCGAATTTAACGTGCCCGACGTGCCTGAAACTGGCACCACCTTCATTGAAAATGCGATCATTAAGGCGCGCCATGCAGCGAAACTCACCGGAAAACCGGCTATTGCAGACGATTCAGGTCTAGAAGTGATGTCACTAGCGGGCGCACCGGGCATTTATTCAGCGCGATATAGCGGCGAAAATGCAACGGACCAAAGCAACATCGATAAATTGCTCGATGTCATGCGTGATACGCCTATGATAAGTCGACAAGCACGTTTCGTCTGCGTATTGGTTTACATGCGTCATTGGCAAGATCCAACCCCTATTATTTGCCAAGGGTTTTGGAATGGCAGCATCACCACCGAGCAAGATGGCAATGATGGTTTTGGTTATGATCCTATTTTCTATGTACCTAGCGAGCAATGCACCAGCGCGCAATTAAGCAAAAGTGACAAAAATAAGCTAAGTCATCGCGGTCAAGCACTTGCGCAATTAATACCGCAATTGCAAGCGCAGGTTTAGTGATGACATCATTGTTAAAATTACCACCGCTGAGTTTGTATATTCATATTCCTTGGTGCATTAAAAAGTGCCCATATTGCGACTTTAACTCTCACGCACTCAAGGGTGAAGTCCCCCATAGCGAATACGTCGATGCGCTACTAAATGACTTAAAAAACGATTTACATTACGTGCAAGGACGCAAGCTTAGCTCAATTTTCATTGGCGGCGGCACGCCAAGCTTGTTGGCCCCTGCGCAAATGAAGCGATTACTCGACAGTGTAAAGTCCTTGATAGCTTGTGATGAAACGCTGGAAGTCACCATGGAAGCGAATCCCGGCACGGTGGAAAGCGGTCATTTTGCATTGTTTCAACAAGCCGGCGTTAATCGAATATCTATCGGCGTGCAGTCATTTCAGTCTGACAAATTGACCATTTTAGGACGTATTCACGATAGCGAAGAAGCAATTAATGCCGCAAAACAAGCTAGTTCGCTGGGTCTGCGCTCGTTTAATATTGATTTAATGCACTCATTACCAAAACAAGGGGTCACTGACGCCCTAGGTGATGTACGCCAAGCGATTGAATTAGCACCGCCGCACTTGACTTGGTATCAGCTTACTATCGAGCCAAATACCCAATTTCATTCAAAACCACCGACCATTCCAGATGACGATATATTAGCCGACATTTATGATGCCGGGCGCGAAGTACTGAACGCGGCGGGTTATGTGCAATATGAAATATCTGCCTTTTCCAAACCAGAGATGCGCTGCCAACATAACTTAAATTATTGGCGTTTTGGCGACTACCTTGGCATCGGCTGCGGCGCTCACTCCAAAATCACCGACATAACAAACAATCGTGTATTACGCGCCTCTAAAATTAAACACCCTAAAGGGTATTTAAGCGTACAAGACAGCTATGTTTTTAAGCAATGGACTATTGACGAAGAAGACATGGCACTTGAATATTTTATGAATAGATTCAGGCTAGTGGAAGCATGTCCGCGGCATGAATTTGAATCATTTACGGGTTTAAGCCAGCAATCAATTAAAAAGACCATGGCACAAGCCATCGACAAAGGACTTATCACACAAAGTGATACTCATTGGCAAGTAACACCATTAGGTCAGCGTTTTTTAAATAAATTACTCGATATATTTATGTAGCTTTTATAAGGAATAATGTCTGCAATGAAAACAATAAAAAGTATATTCGCACTTAGTATTGGTGCGTTAATTTTAGGCGGCTGTAGTGGTCATTTTGCTACCAATAGCAATGATATAGAGCAATTAAATAACACGTTAAATAATAAGCTAAGCAGCGTAAATGCAACATTAGCGCAGCAGCAAATTATTGCTCAGTCGCAACAAGCCAATGTGCTATTTGATCAAATATTTCAAGAGAACCTCATGGCAAGCCCGATGTCCCAAACCTATATGGGCATTAAGAAAGACTATGGTCAGTGGGACAGTTTGACGCAAGCGCAAAGCGAAAAAGACCATCAAAAGAACATTAGCGATTTAGTGCGTCTAGAAAGTTTGGACAGCGCCTTGCTAGACTCGCAAACAGCGCTAAGTTACACATTATTTACCGACAAACTTCGGGCGAAAATTAGTGATTACCAATGGCGTTTTCATAACTACCCAGTTAATCAAATGCATGGCCTGCATTCAGGGGCGATTAGTTTTTTAATTAATGCGCACAGCATTAAAAATATCAGTGATGCCACCGCTTATATTTCACGTCTTCATGGCCTGAAAAGATTGATGGTTGAATTGACGCAAATGCTTAGAGAGCGTGAAAATAAAGGTATCATGGCGCCTTTGTTTGTCTACCCTTACGTGATTAGCGATTCGGTAAACGTGCTTAAAGGCGCGCCGTTCGATAACAATGAAGATAGCCCATTATATGGTGACTTCAAACGTAAAATAGCCAAGCTAGAGCTACCTAAAGCGCAATACAATACACTGTTAGCCCAAGCTGAAAAAGCATTGCTTAGTGATGTTAAATCGGGCTATAGCACGCTGATTAGTTACTTGCGAGAACAACAATCACGCGCTAGTCATGACGATGGTGCTTGGAAATTCCCACAAGGCAGCGAGTTTTACAAACGAGCACTGCAAATAACCACCACCACCGAGATGAGCGCTGACGAAATACATCAATTGGGTCTTAGTGAAGTGGCTAGAATTCATGGTGAAATGCGCCAGATTATGCATAACGTCGGTTTTAAAGGTGAGCTAAATGAGTTTTTTGAATTCATGCGCACTGATAGTCAGTTTTACTTTGCAAATAATGCGCAAGGTCGTGAGGCGTATTTAACGCAAGCCACCGCGTTTATTGACCAAATGCGTGAACGTTTAGATGAGCTATTTATAGTTAAACCTAAAGCAGAGTTAGTGGTAAAACAAGTTGAAGCATTTAGAGAGAAATCAGCGGGTAAGGCATTCTATAACCGCCCTGCTCCCGATGGTTCTCGTCCGGGACGATATTACGCCAACTTGTATGACATGAACAATATGCCGAAATATCAAATGGAAGCACTGGCATTTCATGAAGGCATTCCAGGGCATCATATGCAAATTGCCATATCAATGGAATTAGAAGGCATACCAAAGTTTAGAAAATATGGTCATTACACCGCTTATTCTGAAGGCTGGGGTTTGTATACCGAATTTTTGCCAAAAGAGATTGGTTTTTATAAGGATCCTTATTCAGACTTTGGCCGGCTAGCGATGGAATTATGGCGCGCGTGCCGCTTAGTGGTTGATACGGGAATACATGATAAACGTTGGTCTCGTGAAACAGCCATTGATTATCTATCTAACAATACACCAAATCCTAAGGGCGATGTGATCAAAGCTATCGAGCGTTATATAGTAATGCCATCACAGGCTACGGCTTATAAGATTGGTATGATTAAGATACTTGAACTGCGTAAAATGGCGCAAGATGAGCTCGGTGATAAGTTTAACATTCGTGAGTTTCACGACGTTATTTTAAAGAATGGCCCCCTGCCATTACACATTTTGCAGCAGCAGGTTGAGGCTTACATTAAAGCAAGTCATCGTTAGGGTCGATTGCCCTTTGTAGTTCGGATTTGATTCAATATACAAGGGTTCTGTGTAAGGCATAAGGATTGATATTTTGTTATTCTCGGTTTTTTCTTCATGAGTAGCTCTGCATCCAGTCGTAAGTGAAAAACGCAACACAGGACACTTGTAGCTGAACCCTTCGGACAGTGTTTGATTTTTATACGGCGTTGTCCTGTATAAATCCCTAACATATTGTTGAAAGCAACGACCTTAAAAGATCAACAGCCCCCTTATGTCGCCGCTTAAAAAGAAAATCCTGGTATTAACCAGCCTTTTTCTTTGCCGGATAATCAATGGTCAACTGCGTCACTGAGCCTATTTGCGGTGGATTCATATCTAACAAGACTTGGTGTGTTTTAACCATTGCTAAGCTACTTAATGCTTGATAATAAACACGCCAATGTTTGGTGCGTGCACAGCGCTCTTCTTCTGTATCTTTACAAGTTAACTCGACTAGCTTTAATACCAGCTGCACTCTCTCGACGCGATATAAAGCCGTTGTAGAGTTAGCACTAGCTGCAATGCTCATTGTAGCTGCAGTGAATAAAAACAAAGTTTTGAGCAATAGTTTTTTCATTTCCGATCCTTGCCAATGAAAAAGAATTAGCTATTAAGCTAACACACATTAAGACGAATCCTATATTTTGATGCTATTTTAATTTTACTAAAATCATACCAACTCCGACACATATGTGGTTTTGTTGTACGTTTCGGAAATTAATTAGTACACATGTTCATTGTTCCAGACTGAACATAAGCACCTACATCCTGTAGACGAGGCACTCGATCTTTTAGACATGATTGTCGATATTAGAGCAACGGATTAGCTCATGGATCGCGTAATTAGGGCAATGCAGGAGCTTATTGCCTAGGAGCAAGTTACCGACTAATAGCTTACTATTGGAATTGAGAGCAACGATGTAATAGTTGATTTAAACCAGGTCAAATAATCAGATAATAGTAGGAACCGGTATCTCTAAAACTCTACCGTATTTCGGCCATTAGTTTTTGCTTGATATAGCAACTTGTCAGCAGCGCTTATCGCCGATTCAACATTCTGCTTATCACTAGCTAACGCAACACCTAAGCTTATGGTAACGGCAATAGTCATATCGCCAGCAACAAAGGGCGTGCGCGCTAATATTTGACCTAATTTTCGTGCCACGGCAACACCAACATCAAGTGGTGTTTTGGCAAACAATAATAGGAATTCTTCGCCGCCAACTCGAACAACAACATCACTTTGCCGAATATTTTGCTGTAATATGTTTGCGATATGGCACAATACTTTATCGCCAATATCATGGCCATACGTATCATTGACATTTTTAAAATAATCTACGTCGACCATGACTACCGACATAGGGAAGTAATCTTTAACGTCATTTTCGATATTTTTGAAATACACAGTCTCTAAGAAATGACGATTGGGTAGTTTTGTCAATTGATCGGTAATCGCTAGTTTATGCTTTTCAATGGTCAACGCGGAGAGCTCACGGTGGGTACTACTACGTACAAATTCAGCGGTAAATGAAATAAATATAGTCAGCGCCAACGCGAATTCAAACCTAATGATCGCAACCTCTTCATAGCTTGCCATCAAAAGATGTTGATTATTGAGTAAATAAACCACGCCTGAAAACATCAATAGATTGATCAGCAAACCAGATCTGTGACTTAACAAAATAAAGAAAACCGCGGGAAAAGGGTAAATCCAATACAGAGCTGTATTTTTTTCGCCACCGCTATAGATTAAGCCTAGCAATAAAAAGACAATAAAAATGCAGGCTAAATGACAGCAAAAAACAAAATATTTCTTTTGATGTGATAATAAGGAATTAACAAGTACTAAGCTGGCAATAACCAACAAGAACAAAAATAAAAAACCGCTATCGCCGGTCATATGTTGAAATGAGAAAAAAAATAACACCAAACTGCCAGCATAACTTACCGTGTAAAATATCAAGCTTTTACGTTTCAATTCAATATCATCAGTCGAACTGAGATCTAGAAATCGATGCCACCATTCTGAATTCATAAGTTATGTATAACCTTTAACTACTATCCTTAACCTGAGTTTCGGTTAGTTATTTAACAGCCTGACACGATACATCACTTTAATACTAGAAATCAATAGTTAATACATGCAAAAGCATTACTCGTGAGGTTAAACTACTTTCACTCCTTAAATGGGTTGCTATGCTGCGGATTTGTAATGAACTGACTGTCCGTTAATGTTAGCAAAAAATTTATCAAATCGTTTTTTTCTTGTCTGTTTAATACAAAACCCTTAATAAACTGACTTTTTAACGGATTAAGGCGACCATCTCCCGCATTTTCGCCAGAACTAATGCTACGCCCTGCAGCGGCATAAAAATCGATGACTTGAGACAAATCCCCCATACTGCCATCATGCATATATGGCGCTGTTAAGCCGATATTACGTAATGTCGGCGCTCGAAATCGTCCCACATCTTGCTTGTTACCTGTCACTTCAAATAAACCAGTATCGATCGCCGGATAAGAGAAATCACCGGCTGTATTATATAGGCCAGTATTGTGAAATGGACGTAAGTCGAGCAATTGACGCTGATGTGTAGTTGATTGGGTAAAATTGAATCCACCATGACAATGATGACACTCTAAGCGCTCCGAAAAAAACAGGTCCATGCCGCGCAATGCAGATTTGGACAAAGCCGTATCATCCATCGCATAAGCGTATCGATCAAATGGGCTATTTAGGGATATTAAGCTGCGCGTAAAACTCGATAGCGCTTTGACGATAAGATCAAAATCTAATTGCTCCGTTGCAAAAGCTTGCTCAGTCATTTCTTTATATTTGTTGGTATTAAAACGCGATAATATTTTTTGCTCGTTGCCTGTTGCACCAAGTTCGACTGGGCTTTCACTAAACAATGGGATCAACACTTGCCGCTCGATGCTAGTTAAACCATCGTGTGCCCAAGTCAGTGTTTTATTGTAGGCAATATTAACCAAAGCAGGGGCATTTCGACGATGCTTCTGCCCCGTAGCACCCTTTGAAACGGATCTACGCTCTGCGAAAGCATATTGTTGTTGGTGACAACTTGCACATGATTGACTTTGATTAACCGACATGTTTTTGTCATAAAATAGGAAACGCCCCAAGGTTACCTTCGCGTTAGACATTTCATTGTAAGGGATTGCAATTGGCCTTGGGAAATCATCGGGAATGAGCCACTTATAAGGCTTTTCTGACGTGGTTTCTACTGGCTGACATGACGCTAGCAGTGACGCGGCCAATATAATAAAAAGGAGTCTAATCATCCGTTACTCCAAATATCGACAGACCAGAATTCATCAATCCCATATTTTTAAATAACAAGGGACAACTCCCTTGCGTAGGCATAGACAAACATCTTGATTGCTGTCCAATGTCGATACCATTAAGTAACTTTGCAAGGTCAATGGTAACGCCTGCCCCTTCTTTATAATGCTCTAGAGTAACTTGCAAACGGTTTGGGTTAGCACAGGGCTCATTTGGCCCCCGGACACTGCTCGCTGAATTACAACCGGTAGAACCAAGGTGAAATGCCCAATCACTTTGTGTTTCATTTAAAGAACCAAGATCGAGTCGGAAAAACTTATACCCTAATTGCCAGCTCCAAAACATGTTGCTATTACTAAGCACACCAGACGCTCGCAGCGGATTCGCATGATTTTTATCAAACGGTACCGCTAATTCAAAACGTAAGGCTTGTATTTTAGAAGGATCAACATTGAGTTTAAGGTTGAGCGCCCAATGTGCTTGGTTATTGCATGCTTCACCAATTAACGCAATATCATCGTTTTGCCAGTAGTTATTTTGCAATGTAACAGTGTGCCAGTGCCCCGAAATTTTGGTCTGCACTTTAGACACATAAAATAATAACTGCTTAATCTGCCAGCGATCTTGGTGTGAAAAATTTGAATCACAATTTAGAGGTTGCTGCTGATAGGCTGCTACAAATGGAATGTCTAGTCGATATTCACCTTGTTCACAACTAGATAACAAACAAATCAGGACGGAAAGGAAAGCCAATTCCTTTGATAGTGCTGGAAATTTAAATCTCATAATAAGTCAACGTTAAACCATGAAAGTAATAAACTTTATTGCAAGATAGCCCTTGTTGCATAAAAGTTTATTTAGGATAAAATATGTTAATAAGTTGATTCTCCCATATAGGAAAGCACAATGAAAGTCCATTTGAAGCATTGCCTTACGCTGTTGATAATACTGAACGTTTTATTGATCCCACCGGAAGTAAAGGCGCATGCAGAACATGATAAATCACGTTTTGTTGCACCAACGGGCATCGATATTGGATTGTGTGATAACCCTCTTCGCCCTTGTGCCAGCATTAAATATGCAGTATCTAGAGCGTCCAAAGGTGACAAAGTCTTGCTGGCTACAGGCAAATACCACATCGATTCAGTTGATGACTTATTTGCCTTAAAAAGCCAATTGGTGCCAATTCTTGGTGGCTATAACAGATTTGACCATTTTAAGAATCAGAGTCCAGGGACTAATATCACCAAACTGACGGGTATTCCTGATGACATGTTAATATCTTTAAGATCAAAAGGATTTAGCGTGATTGTAGATGGCAAAAATAAGTTAGCCAACTCTACCGTAGACTTGGCTATTAAGCGATCTAGACAATCGAATAAAAGCCATAATGCCACCGCCTGTTTAGACGATATGGCTGCTGAGTTTCCCTGTAAAAACATTGATCTAATTGCCCATGTCAGTTTAAAGGATTTTGGATTTAGACCAGGCGATGCAAATGATATATGGGGTCATGTGGATCTAAATACTGGCACAGAATATGCCATAATAGGTATTATAAATGGCGTGGCAATCTTTGATTTGTCAGATCCTGAAAAACCACGTGAAGTTGGCGCAATCTCAGGAGTCAATTCGACATGGCGCGATATAAAGGTTTACCAATATTTCGATAAGGCACTAAACACTTGGCAGGCCTTCGCCTACGTAACGATTGATGGCAAAAAAGATTTTGTGTCAATCATAGATTTAAATCAACTGCCACTTAGTGTTTCGCTAGTCAAAAAAGATACAGCGGTCACTAAAGCGCATAATGTTTATATTTCCGATGTTGATTACAGTCTTAACATCGCACTACCAGGCGCGACCCCCTTACTGCATTTAGTTGGGGCGCCGCTCACTAGTGACGGTTATAAGGGATCGTTCATTAGTTTTTCTCTAGACGATCCAAAAACACTAGGCGGGATGACTCAGGGCGCTAATTTTGGCAACGGCTATACCCACGACGGTACCTCGATGCGAATTGACGATGCACGCAAAGATACAGATTGTGTTAATAGCGGCGAAACCTGCACCATATTCATGGATTTTAACGAGAAAGAAATTAAGCTTTGGGATATCACCAAAGCGGGCAAGCAAAATCAACTTGCCTCTTTCACGTATTTTGATGTGCCAGACGCTTCAAAATACGTACATTCGGGTTGGTGGAGTGAAGATAAACGTTATTTATTTGTACACGATGAATTTGATGAGATTCGTGGGGGCCTGAACAGCACAGTACGTATTTTTGATCTGCAGTCGTTAACCAATCCGGTGCTCGCTGGAAAATGGACAGGACCTGTAGCAGCAATTGATCACAATGGCTTTGTTCGTGGTAACCGCTATTACATGTCTAATTATACGCGAGGCCTGACAATCTTAGACATAACAGATCCTGCAAATCCTATTGAAGTAGGCTTCTTTGATACCTTCCCTCAAAACGACCTCCCATCATTTAATGGCGCTTGGGGAGTTTATCCTTTTTTGCCTTCCGGCATCATTTTGGTCAGTGACATCAGTGGCGGTTTATTTATATTGCGTGATAATACGCGCGTCGTTGATCAAGGAAATTTGGGCTTTGAAAGCTCTGAATTAGCTACAGAACAAAATAATACACTCACTATCACGGTTACAAGAACGGCCATGAGAGCAGGCGCTACAACAGCAACGGTTGCCTATGAAATAATCCCAGGCAGTGCGCAACCCGACAGCGATTACCAAACGGTGAGTGGCATTCTGATCTGGCAAGATGATGACAATACCAATAAGACTTTCACCATTGATATCAATGGGGCACTAAACGAGACAGAATTTAGCGAAAATTTCTTTGTTCGACTATACAATCCAACCAGTGGCGCCACGTTAGGTCAGCACAGCTACGTCACCATCAATATTGACGGCAAAGAGAATAACGGTCTTATCAACTTTACATCACCGAATATTAGTGTAAATGAAGATATCGGTGAAGTTACCCTATATATCCATCGCAGCGGTGCAGCGCAGGGAGCCGTCAGCGCGAGCTATTTGTTAGAGAGTGGCTCTGGTACTGTCGGAGATGACATCGCAGCTATCTCAGGAACCGTCAGCTGGCTTGATGGGGAGAATACACCGCGCGCTGTCGTTTTAAGTATTATTAACGACTCATTAAAAGAAGGCGATGAGAATCTTACATTAATTTTGACCGCTATTGATAATAGTAATCTAGGCACCTATGACAAATTAATTGTTACTATTAAAGATGATGAAAGCAATTCAAATCCGCTGATTCGTATTAAAGAAGATTTTGAAGTAAGCCCGATGCAAACAGTTAGCATATCGGGTGACGCCAGTGACGTCGATGGTGATGTCATCACCTATCAATGGCAGCAAGTCAGTGGCACATCAGTCTCCCTTATAAATGGTGATACAAACGTGGCAATATTTGTTGTACCTGAAACGGCAGGCACACTAGTCTTTAAGTTAATAGCCAGCGATGGACGAGGCGGCAGCGCTGAAAAGGAAAT
>JABSRV010000068.1:0-13534 GCA_013214905.1 Psychrobium sp.
GTTGTTGATACCTCAACCGATCCTCGTTTGAGTCGTCTTTTTTCAAACCGAATGGTCAATCGCTACCCCACATTCAAAGATTTTTATGGCATGGAAGACGCCATTGAACAAATTGTTGCTTACCTAAAGCACTCTGCGCAGGGCTTAGAAGAAAAGAAACAAATCATTTATTTACTCGGCCCTGTCGGCGGCGGTAAATCATCCATTGCTGAAAAGCTTAAAAGTTTGATGCAATTAGTGCCAATATACCGTTTAAAAGGCTCTCCGGTAAGTGATCATCCATTAAGCCTCTTTGATGCCAGCGAAGATGGCAAAATATTAGCGGATGAATATGGCATTCCGCTACGCTATCTCAATAGCATCATGTCTCCGTGGGCAGTCAAACGATTACATGAGTATGGTGGTGACATCAGCAAGTTCATAGTGGTTAAAACATATCCTTCTATATTAGATCAAATTGCCATAGCCAAAACCGAACCGGGTGATGAAAACAACCAAGATATTTCTGCGTTGGTTGGCAAGGTTGATATACGAAAACTAGAACATTATGCACAAGATGACGCCGATGCATATGCTTATTCCGGTGCACTATGCCGCGCAAACCAAGGTATTATGGAGTTTGTTGAGATGTTTAAAGCGCCTATTAAGGTGCTTCATCCACTGCTGACCGCAACTCAAGAAGGTAACTATAATGGCACTGAAGGCATTTCGGCTATCCCCTTTAGCGGTATTATTCTTGCGCATTCTAACGAATCAGAATGGAAAACGTTTAAAGCAAATAAGAATAATGAAGCATTTCTTGATCGTGTTTATACAGTGCAAGTACCCTACTGCTTACGTGTTAGTGAGGAGATAAAAATATATGACAAGTTATTGCAACATTCCGAACTCGCTACTGCGCAATGTGCCCCAGACACCTTAAAGATACTGGCACAATTTAGTATATTGTCTCGTCTGATCGAGCCTGAAAACTCTAATATCAATTCAAAAATGCGTGTTTATGACGGTGAAACACTTAAAGATACCGACCCTAGCGCTAAATCGTTGCAAGAGTATCGTGATGCTGCAGGTGTCACTGAAGGCATGAATGGGTTATCAACCCGCTTTGCTTTTAAGATATTGTCGAGAGTCTTTAATTTTGACCAACATGAGGTCGCCGCTAATCCAGTGCATTTATTTTACGTACTAGAACAACAAATTGAACGTGAGCAATTTAGCGATGAGATAAGAGAGAAATATCTAGAACATTTAAAAGGATATTTAATCCCTCAGTATATTGAATTTATTGGTAAAGAGATTCAAACATCCTATTTAGAGTCTTATTCTGAATACGGGCAGAATATATTTGATCGATACGTCAATTACGCAGATTTTTGGATTCAGGATCAAGAATATAGAGATCCCGAAACAGGCCAACTCTTTGATCGTGCCGCGCTCAATGAAGAACTGGAAAAAATTGAAAAACCCGCGGGCATTAGTAATCCCAAGGATTTTAGAAATGAAATCGTTAATTTCGTATTACGTGCGAAAGCAAATAATGCCGGTAATAATCCGCTATGGACCAGTTATGAGAAATTACGCACGGTGATCGAGAAAAAAATGTTCTCTAGTACCGAAGATCTGTTACCGGTCATTTCATTTAATAATAAAACCTCAAATGACGATCAGAAAAAACACGCGGATTTCGTAGATCGCATGACCGAAAAGGGCTATACCAAAAAGCAAGTGCGACTATTAACTGAATGGTATTTACGCGTTCGTAAATCATCTTAACCTGCAGAGCGAGGAAACGATATGGCACACTTTATCGACCGACGGCTCAATGGGAAAAATAAAAGTTCGGTTAACAGACAACGTTTTATTCGCCGCCACAAGCGGCAAATAAAACAAGCTGTTAGCGATGCAATAACCCAACGTAGCGTCAGTGATGTAATAACAGGGGAAAGTATATCTATCCCCAGCAAAGATTTGACCGAGCCTTTTTTCCATCAAGGCAAAGGAGGTGTGAGGGAGCGTGTTCATCCTGGCAATGACCAATTTCAAAGTGGCGACAAAATTAATCGTCCACCGCCAGAAAGTCCAGCTGACGGGGCTGGCGATGGCGAGGCTAGTGATAGTGGAGAAGGCAATGATGAGTTCGAATTTCAAATATCACGAGACGAATACTTAGACATATTATTTGAAGATTTGGCCTTGCCCAATTTACAACAGCGTGAGATCGCCAATATTGTTGAAACTAAGGTCGTGCGTGCTGGGTACACCAGTGTTGGATTACCAAATAACATCAACATCGTACGCTCGTTAAGAAATTCATTATCACGGCGTATTGCGATGTCAGGAAGTAAACGCAAAGAGCTTCGAGCATTAGAGCTACGATTACAGTGCCTAAACGGGCAACAAGCGCCGTCAAACGAAGAGATGACGCAACTTAAGATTGATATCGATCATCTTAAAGCACTTATCGCAAAAGTGCCCTTTATTGATGATTTTGATTTACAGTTCAATAATTTCGCAAAGCAGCCTTGTCCCTCTTCACGCGCTGTGATGTTTTGCTTGATGGATGTATCGGGTTCTATGGATCAGGGTACCAAGGAAATAGCTAAACGCTTTTATATTTTGCTTTACCTCTTTCTATCTCGTACCTACAAGACTATTGACGTCATTTACATCAGGCATCATACCCAAGCGAAAGAAGTCGATGAACACGAATTCTTTTACTCCCAAGAAACCGGCGGCACCATTGTTTCAAGCGCGCTAAAACTGATGCATCAAATTCAGCAGCAACGCTATCCAGATAGTCAGTGGAATATATATGCAGCTCAGGCTTCCGATGGTGACAATTGGGCTGACGATACCCCAACCTGTCACGAAATATTACGCCGTGACATCTTACCTGTTACCCGCTATTTCAGTTACATTGAAATTACTAATCGTGCCCACCAGTCGTTATGGGATAGCTATCAGAAACTGGTTGATAGTCACCCACGCTTTGCGATTAAACATATTGAGCAAGTAGCTGACATTTATCCAGTATTTAGGGAGCTCTTTAAAAAGCAGGTGTCGTAGGTGTTTACTCGTTACCTGCAATGATAAGAAATAAGGAATATACTATGGCTAAAATTGACTCAAAAAATGACTATCAAGAGCCGTCAACACGCCTCGATGATAGCCCAGACTGGACGTTTGAAAAATTAGATCTCTATCATCAAAAAATAAAAAGGGTGGCACAATCTTACGGTTTACAAACATACCCCAATCAAATAGAGGTAATTACCTCAGAACAAATGATGGATGCATATTCTAGTGTCGGCATGCCTATTGGTTATAACCACTGGAGTTATGGCAAAAAATACATTCAAACAAAGCAGAGTTATAGCCGTGGCCAAATGGGATTGGCTTATGAAATTGTTATTAATTCAAATCCATGCATTGCCTATTTAATGGAAGAAAACACCATGACAATGCAAGCATTGGTGATAGCGCACGCATGTTACGGTCATAATTCATTTTTTAAAAACAACTACCTATTTACCACGTGGACAGACGCCGATTCAATCATCGATTATTTGGTTTTTGCTAAAACCTTTATTAGCGATTGTGAACAAAAACATGGTGTAGAAGCCGTGGAAAATATATTGGATTCGTGCCACGCGTTAATGAATGTTGGCGTTGATCGTTATAAACGACCGAGTAAGATATCAATCGTTGAGGAACACCAGCGTCAAAAAGCACGTGAAGAATACCTGCAATCTCAAGTTAATGATTTATGGCGCACGGTGCCAAAGTCAAACCAAGAAGATACCTTAGTCAAAAAGCGTTTCCCCAGCGAGCCGCAAGAAAACGTGTTGTATTTTTTTGAAAAAAACGCCCCATTATTAAAACCTTGGCAACGAGAAGTCATTCGCATCGTGCGAAAAATAGCGCAATATTTTTATCCGCAAAAACAAACCCAGGTAATGAACGAAGGTTGGGCTACGTTTTGGCATTACACCATTCTCAATACGCTTTATGATAACGGTACGGTCAGTGATAAGTTCATGTTAGAGTTTTTGCATCACCATACCAACGTTATAAACCAGCCCGCCTATAATAGTCCTCATTACTCAGGCATTAATCCTTATGCGCTAGGGTTTTCAATGTTTATCGATATTAGGCGTATTTGTGAAACGCCGACCGAAGAAGACAAACGATGGTTTCCTGACATCGCTGGTAGCGATTGGCTTGAGACACTACATTTTGCCTGCAAAAACTTTAAGGATGAAAGCTTTATCAGTCAGTACTTATCGCCTCATTTAATGCGTGAGATGAAATTATTTAGCGTCAAAGACGATAGTGATAAAGACTATATTGATGTACAAGCCATTCACAATGAACAAGGATACCAAACCATAAGAGAAAGTTTAGCCAAGCAATATAACCTCAGTAATATAGAACCTAACATTCAGGTGTTTAATGTGGAGGTTGATGGTGATCGCTCCATTACACTGCGGTATTACCCGCATCAAAAAATTGAACTGGCAGACTCACTTCAAGAAATGCTACGGCACTTACACCGCTTATGGCAATTTGAGGTTATTTTGGAGCAAGTAGATGATGTGGGAAAGGTCACTGTTATTGCGCGTTGTCCTGAGGTTGCAGACTCTTAATACTACTTCGCTAAACCTAGTGCACATAAAAAAGCCGTTAATGAAAACGGCTTTTTTATGACGATTTATCGAATAGGATCTACAACATCTGTTGGTAGACGCTCACGCAAAGACTGCCACAGTTTACCGGTTTTCAGTCCGTAACGACGCATAGCCATAATCACTTGATCGTGGTCGCCCGTCTCAGCTAAGCGAATAAGCTCTTCATAATGGGCATCGGCCATACGGCGTGCTTCTGGTAATTCAAAATATATCTTACCAACTCGGCCATACAAATCTTTAAAGCCATTTAAAATTAATACATATATTGGATTACCAGATGCAAAGGCTAATTGATGATGCAACGAATAGTCAAAATCAGAATAGGCGATATTATCATCGGCTATATCTTTATATTGATTAAGTATGCCAACACTTTTTTCGCTGGCATTCTTAAATGCAGCCCTAATATAAATAACTGAAACATTGGTACGGGCTGAGAGTAAATCATCAACCAGCTTAGGAATGCCTTTTTGATCTAAACGCGCCATGGTAACTAATACGTTTAATCCTGCTGTTTCCCAGTAATCGTTAATTTTCGTTGGCTTACCATGCTGAATTTTCAACCAACCATCACGTGATAGACGCTGCAAGACTTCACGTAACGTAGTACGCGTAACGCCAATTAATTCAGATAGCTCACGTTCGGCTGGTAAAAATGATCCGGGAGGAAAACGGCCTGTCCATATAGAATCCACTAAATATTCTTCTGCAAAACCAGCTGGGCTCTTAGCCTTGTAAATCATTATATACCTAGTTAAATCAATAAAATTGAAAGGATAATAGCAGAGCTAGCAAAAATAGATACGATTTTTGTTGGTCCGCAATTTGAACCTCATTGAAGCTAAGATGCGGTGATACAAAGCAAATGCGGATCTAAAATGTAAGTGTTTGACTTGCAAAACATCACAAAGACTGTATTAATACATGCGGAAAATGCTTGCACGGCAACATTGTGTAAACTAATAAGAAGAAACACATTTTACCTAATGCTTGTGCTGCTTATTTTCCATACTATATAACGATAAATATTTGTGTTTAAACATACAATATCGTTATATTAATATATCCAAGACCCCTACTTTTTTGTCACATGCGAGGACCCCATGTCATCTATGCCTCTGAGTAAAGCATTTATGTTAAACTTTTTAGGAAACTCTCCTAAATGGTACAAATATGCCATCATTAGTTTTCTTATTATCAATCCGTTGGTTTTCTTTTTTGTCGACCCTTTTGTCGCCGGCTGGATGTTGGTGGTTGAATTTATTTTCACCTTAGCCATGGCGCTAAAATGTTACCCGTTGCAACCAGGTGGCTTGTTGGCCATTGAAGCCATTGCCATTGGTATGTCATCATCAGCGATGGTGCTGCATGAAATGCAAAGCAATATGGAAGTTATCCTATTGCTAATATTTATGGTGGCCGGCATATATTTCATGAAAGACTTACTGCTATATATGTTCACCAAACTCATCACTAAATTACGCTCAAAAATTGCTTTGTCGGTGGCCTTTTGTGTCGCTGGTGCTGTTTTGTCTGCGTTCTTAGATGCGTTAACTGTAATTGCGGTTATCATTAGCGTGGTCATTGGTTTCTATAGCGTCTATCACAAGGTAGCTTCGGGGAAAGAATATCACCACGATCATGATCATACCGATGAAGAAGGTTTCCATGATACGCATCGTGAAGATTTAGAACAGTTTCGTGGGTTTCTTCGCAATCTGTTAATGCATGCAGGCGTAGGTACCGCGCTAGGCGGCGTAATGACCAAAGTAGGTGAGCCGCAAAATTTGATTATTGCGCAAAAAGCCAACTGGGAATTCATTGAATTTGCTATTCGCATGTCACCAGTAACCATTCCAGTGTTTTTCTGCGGCATACTAACTTGTATCGTGGTCGAGAAAATGCGCTGGTTTAGTTACGGTGAGCAACTTCCCACTAAAGTACATACCATTTTGTCTGACTTTGCGATGGAACAAGATGAAAATCGTAGTCGTAGAGATACAGCAAAACTGTTAGTGCAAGCATCTATTGCTGTATGGTTAGTGGTTGGATTGGCTTTCCATTTAGCCGCAGTGGGACTGATTGGATTATCGGTTATCGTATTAGCCACTGCTTTTAATGGCATCACCGAAGAGCATGCATTAGGTAAAGCCTTTGAAGAAGCGCTGCCATTTACCGCCCTACTCGGCGTCTTCTTTGCCATTGTCGCGGTGATTATCGAACAAAATTTATTCACCCCTGTGGTTGACTGGGTATTGACCTATGAAGGCACTATGCAAATGGTGATGTTCTATATAGCCAATGGTTTATTGTCCATGGTCAGTGATAACGTCTTTGTTGGTACGGTTTATATTGAGCAAATAGCCCGCGCACTAGAGAGTGGCCAAATAACTCGAGAGCAATTTGACATGTTAGCCGTTGCGATTAATACCGGTACTAATCTGCCAAGCGTTGCGACTCCAAATGGTCAAGCGGCTTTCTTGTTCTTATTAACGTCTGCACTAGCACCGTTAGTTCGTTTAAGTTATGGCCGTATGGTGTATATGGCGCTGCCCTACACTATCGTCTTATCAATTGTCGGCTTCATTACTATCTATAGTGGATTTTTAGAAGATATGACAGAGACGTTCTACGACAAAGAATTAATACAACATCACAGTGTGCAAGAAGTAAACTCGGCAAAACCCGCCGCACATTAGATTCTGTCACAAAATTATAAAGCGCCTTTTCGGCGCTTTTTTCATATGTATTTTAAAGGAACTGAAGGAGTTGTAACGTTGCAATATATTCTTGGATTAGAGAAAAAAAGAAAAGCGTGGTTATCATTAGCCTTCGCTGGTGTAGTTTTTGAACTTATCGCGCTATATTTCCAATACGCGTTAGATCTCAAACCTTGCGTGATGTGTATCTATCAGCGCACCGCCATGTTGGGTATAATAGCCGCTGGTCTCATTGGGGCAATAGCACCGCAACATCTCGCGCTGCGTATAGTTGCTTATGTTGTGTGGGCCGGTAGCGCAATAAAAGGTTTGATGCTGGCGTTAGAACACAGTGAGATACAAACAAGTTCCTCTCCGTTTTTTACCTGTCCGTTTCGACCTGATTTTGGGCAATGGTTAGTACTAGATGAATGGTTGCCAGCATTCTTCCGTGCTGAGGGTGATTGTGCTTATATATCGTGGTCATTGTTAGGCTGGTCGATGTCACAATGGATGGTGCTTATCTTTGCAAGTTTTATATCGGTATTCGCAGCGATCTTAATCAATAGTTTTCGACGCGAACAAAGTGCTTAAATGATGTTCATGTGTTAATTTATCTCGTTACCATCACTTGTTCCCGTAACCAATAGAAAATATGCATATTCATTGGTTACGGGTATATATTACGGCTCAAATGATAATGGCCAATACACCACGTGATCTTCTAGATCGCCGGCTTGTTTTTCACTAATCACCTTGCCACGAACCGACTGACCCAAACGATGCATTTCCTTGCTTGAACCAACTAACAAGGGATGCCAACTAGGTAAGTCTTTACCCTCGTCTAGCAATCGATAAGCACAACTTGCCGGTAACCAAGCAAAGCTATCACGATTTTCAAGTGTCACTTTAAAGCAATCTGGTACCAGCTTAAAACGTTGTGGATAATTACTGCATTGGCAGCTTTTTGTATTTAACAAACTGCACGCCACGTTGGTAAAAAATAGCTCATCGGTTTCATCATCGATAACTTTATTTAAGCAGCATTTTCCGCAACCGTCACACAATGATTCCCACTCTTGATCGTTCATTTGCGTTAATGTTTTGGTTTGCCAAAAAGCTTGTTCGCTCATTTTGCTCTCTCTTACGAAATAATGTGTCGTTTATACCTGAAAATAGACTTAGCGGCCTAAATATCTTTGGCAGTTGTGATCAGTAGCCTAATTTTCAGCCGACTGAATTAACGAATATTATTGGCCAAATGCACCACTGCCAACGTGCGATATAACGAGTGATTCCAGCTCAACAAGTGCTCGAAATTTGGATAGGTTAAATAGGCAGGACCGTTAATGCCATCTGGCAGCACTAATTTCGCTGTTAATTGTGCTGTAGGCAATGGACGCTTGTTAACGCGCGTTAGTCCCAGTTTGCTCCAATAACTTAGACTTTGATAACCACTCGCTACCTTACTATGATCGAAATGCTTAGGCATGCTTACTTGACGCCCCCAAGTGAATTTATTATCCCAGCCTTGAACGCTTAGATAATGTGCCGCGGTAGCAAAACTGTCGGCTTTAGAGTGCCAAACATCTGCTAGGCCATCGTCATTAAAATCTTGATAACTCGATAGGTAATTATACGGGCTGACATTAAGCAATCCCAAATTCCCTTGCATGTTGCTATGCAATACCATCTCACCCATGACAGGCAACACGCTAACTTTGATCGCGCTCTTGAGTTGTTGAGCGCTATCATTCGATTGCTGGATAAAAGCTAACGAGCTTAATATTGAAAGTGCATCGTAACCCGCGGCTGTTTGTGAAAAATTATTTTCAATGCCCCACAGGGCAACAATAAACCGAGGTTGTATATGATATTTTCGTGCTATTTTTTGCAGTAAAGCAGAGTTTTTCCGATAAAACGCTTTCGCTAATGAAATCTTTCGCGCATTAACGATAAGCGATAAATGGCGCTCGATTGATAAGCTATGCTGTTTCACTTGCTGCATATTGACCGCGCGTTTAATAAATTTAACCTTACTAAACGCTTTATTAACTTGCTCGGTGTTCGCACCTTCATTAATTAAATCAATTTTTAGTTGTTTAATATATTGATAAAATGACAACTTACTTTTTGGCGCCGCCATAGCTTGTTGACTGAGCAACAAATAGACAGATAACAACAATGCATAATAACGAGCCATGAGCAAACGTACCTATCTAATCACTTCGATGTATTTTGATTTAACTTAAATTCTTTTAACATGTCCACTTCGGGTGGCGGCAATTGCAAAAAGAAACCTTGTGATCTAATTTTGGCCATTAATGTGGCATTATCCACTAAGGCAATTTTACGCTTTTGCAACGGCACCAACATAATAAATTTGGGTCTGCCAAACGTCTCCATTAATACCTTAGGAACGGGAGAAAAATCGTCTCTTTTTTCGATATAAAGGTAGGTATCTGCCTTTTTAGGACTTTTATATACGGCAACTATCATTGTTTCTTAAAAACCTGTATTCGCGACTTGCTTACTAGTAGACGAGAATATAACATGAGCACCTACAAAACTTAATTATTAATGACAATTGTTTGTTATTTTCTAGGACTTTTATCAATGCCTCACACTAGTGCGCAACTTAAAGGCAGTCTGTTTACCCTATCGGTGCTTCAGCTTGAAGACAATGATTTGGATAAGCTAAAACAACAATTAGACAATAAGCTAAAACAAGCGCCTTCTTTTTTCTTTCGTGCACCACTTGTTGTTAATATCGACCAGTTAAGTGATAGCGAAATAGACTTCGTGTTATTAAAAGAGCTTATAGAGCAGCGTGAATTTATTTGTGTTGGAATTTGCAATGGCACAACAGCGCAAAAGCAACAAGCGAGACTGGCTGGTTTAGCCACCCTGCAACAACCAAAACACAATGCAGTGGCAAAAGACACTTTAGTTACCGCTGACTTTGAGGTGGTTTCAGTACCTAAAGCTGCGATTGCGGTTAACCAAACGGTGTCTGTCCCTATCGTCGCTAAACACAATAAAATTGTGCGCCAAAACATACGCTCTGGCCAACAAGTTTATGCAAAGGACAGTAATTTAATTATTATTGGTTCTGTCGGTAACGGCGCAGAAGTAATTGCAGATGGTAATATCCATATCTACGGCAAGTTGCGTGGACGCGCTATTGCTGGTGCGGCTGGCAATAAAGGCAGTGCAATATTCTGCCAATCTATCGAAGCAGAATTAATATCCATCGCTGGCACTTATTGGTTAAGTGAAGCGATTGAAGAAAATCATTGGCAACAATCTGGTTTGATCAAACTAGAGCAGGAGCAACTCGTTGTCGAGTCGCTTGAATCATAGAATATTAAAGGAATGAGTTAATGTCTCAAGTTATCGTTGTAACATCGGGTAAAGGCGGTGTTGGTAAAACAACTTCTAGTGCGGCAATCGGCACAGGTCTCGCGTTAAAAGGATTTAAAACCGTGATCATCGATTTTGATATCGGATTGCGAAACCTTGACCTCATCATGGGTTGTGAGCGACGCGTCGTTTACGATTTCGTCAATTTAATTAACGGTGAGTCCAACATCAATCAAACGTTGATTAAAGACAAACGTGTTAAAAACCTTTACATCTTGCCTGCCTCGCAAACCAGAGACAAAGACGCGCTGACCCAAGAAGGTGTGGGTAAGGTCATTGACCAGCTAAGAGAAAAATTCGACTATATTATTTGTGATTCACCGGCAGGTATTGAAGCTGGCGCAATGATGGCGTTATATTTTGCCGATCAAGCAGTCATTACCACCAATCCAGAAGTATCGTCGGTGAGAGATTCAGATCGCATATTAGGTATTTTACAAAGTAAGTCTTTGCGCGCAGAACAAGGACTTGAGCCAATCAAAGAACACCTACTCATTACGCGATACAATCCAACGCGTGTTGCAGAAGGGGAAATGTTAAGTGTTGAAGATATCGTTGATATTCTTGCCATAGAACTGCTGGGTGTTATTCCTGAGTCGCAAGCGGTGCTTAAAGCCTCAAACTCTGGTGTACCTGTGGTACTTGATACTGATAGCGATGCTGGCCAAGCCTATAACGATGCTATTGACCGCCTACTTGGTGAAACCGTAGAATTACGTTTTATCACAAAAGAAAAGAAAGGCTTACTAAAACGGATTTTTGGAGGTAAATAATGGCCCTACTAGATTACTTTAGAAGCACTAAGTCTAATACAGCTTCACTGGCAAAAGAACGTTTGCAGATTATTGTCGCACACGAACGCAATAGCAGACACAGTCCGGATTACCTGCCGCAATTGAAGCAGGATATTTTGGACGTTATTGCTAAATATGTAAAAATAACCGATAACAATGTCAGTGTGGAATTTGATCAAACGGATGATTTAGCGGTGCTTGAGCTAAATGTTACCTTGCCAGATCATAAGTAACATTTAGTGATATTCATACATTAAAAAGTCACCGCTAGCGGTGACTTTTTTGTTGCAAGCTTGCCAGTTAAACGTT
This sequence comes from Psychrobium sp., assembly GCA_013214905.1. Lineage (GTDB taxonomy): Bacteria > Pseudomonadota > Gammaproteobacteria > Enterobacterales > Psychrobiaceae > Psychrobium. The sequence goes on from JABSRV010000068.1 coordinate 11,914, forward strand.
TAAAAGCGTTTTGATTTTATCGCCTAATAATTCACCGCGCCAGCCGCTCATTAATACAGGACACACGTTACTTCGTTCATGTTGGCCTTTCCAGTAAAAACTAAGCACTTCATGAATCAACTTCTTCGAGGCGATCATTTCTTTCGGAATATCAACGTTGGTAGCGATCTCTTCAACGATTGATTTGATTGCCTTAAATGTCTTTTTATAGGCTGCATAGTCAACTAATCGCGTTAATTTTTCGGGCATAGTCTTAGTTGCGATAGTCTGCTCAACCAAGGATAATATTTTTTTACCGTGACGTTTAATTAACATCGGATGTAACGCTTCGATAGTACGCAGGGCGTTGTTACTTGTTGGCATGAATTTGGCGATTAAAAATAGCTCGCCATCTTTAATGACAAAACCTTGTGCCAAGTTACGTTTAATCGCTTCATATTGTCGCCAAGCCGCGAGTGCTTTTAAAATGGCAAGTTGTTGCCCTTCTAATTGCCATGCGTTACTAATATCAAGATATTTGTCCAGTGCATTTTTTGCATTGCTTTTATTGGCCAAACGTTGACATTCTTGCTGACAAATCTCAACTTTATCTGCGTCGATAAGACGTTGCTTTAATACAGGGTATAATTGATGTAAATAATAGACATCATTGGCTGCATAGATTAACTGAGAGTCAGACAGTGGACGTGCTAACCAGTTGGTACGTGACTCGCCTTTATCAAGGCTAATCTCGCAAAATTCTTCTACCAACTTAGCGTAACCAAGACTAGCACCAAGACCGACTAAAGATGCAGCAACTTGGCTATCAAACAACGGACTTGGTATCACATCGCCATAATGTTTAAAGACTTCGAAGTCTTCACTACCAGCATGCAATACTTTGACAATATGAGGTGCGACCATCAACTGCCAAAAAGGGCTGAGATCGTCGATAACTAACGGATCGATAAGCGCTAGTGTCTTACCGTCGTAAACTTGAATTAAGCCTAATGCAGCGTAATAAGTGCGCTCACGAACAAATTCGGTATCAATGGCTAAAAAAGGTGCGTTCGCGTAGCTGATACACAGTTCATTAAGTGCATCATTGTTGTCTATATACTTAGGTGTAAGCACAGGGGTTCCTTAAACGAAAAAAACTAGCGCCGACATTCCAAAAGCTGGAATTCGACGCTAGCATTATATATGAGTTTATACGGCTCTGGTTACTTATCGCAATTAATTAGCCTAATTTAGCAATCTCTTCTTCGCGTAATGAACGGCGCAATATTTTACCAACATTGGTTTTTGGCAGCTCGTTTCTAAACTCAATAAGTTTTGGCACCTTATAAGCGGTCAGAGATTCACGGCAATGTGCTTTAAGTTCACTTGCTTGCAATGCATCGTCTTTCTTTACCACGAATATTTTAACAATTTCACCAGACACATCGTGTGGTACACCAATCGCAGCGACTTCTAATACACCAGGGTGCATAGCACAGATATCTTCTATTTCATTAGGAAATACATTAAAGCCAGACACAATAATCATGTCTTTGAGTCGATCAACAATTTTACAAAAGCCTTGCTCATCTATCGTTGCTATATCGCCAGTAGCAAACCAGTCGCCGTCCATTACTTTAGC
>JABSRV010000068.1:13544-15778 GCA_013214905.1 Psychrobium sp.
TTGATTATAATAGCCGACCATGACTTGAGGTCCGCGTACTTGTAATTCACCCTTTTCACCAAACGCCGCTTCGGTGCCATCATCTTTGATGATGCGTACATCTGTTGATGGACAAGGCAGGCCGATAGTGCCTGTAAATCCGGTAGAATTATGCGGAGAAACAGTTACTAATGGACAGCACTCGGTCAAACCATAACCTTCAAGCAAAAACACACCCGTGACATCTTGCCATTGCTCAGCAACAGCGCGTTGCACTGCCATACCGCCACCCAAGGTAATGTTTAAGCTAGAAAAATCCAATTTTTTGAAATCATCATTGTTTAATAAAGCATTAAATAACGTATTAACCCCAGTCAACGCTGTAAATTTAATTTTCGATAATTCTTTAACAAAACCAGGAATATCACGTGGGTTGGTAATTAACAAATTCCTAGCGCCATATTTCATAAATAACAGGCAGTTAGCTGTTAACGCGAATATATGATAAAGCGGCAATGCCGTGACAACAGTCTCTTTACCTGGGGTTAATTTCGCGTCATAAGCTGCAGCCGCTTGTTCTAAATTGGCCACCATATTACGATGACTTAACATCGCGCCCTTAGACAATCCCGTGGTGCCACCGGTGTATTGTAAAAAGGCTAAATCACTACCGTTAAGTTCTGGCTTGGTGTATTCACTCGCCTTTCCTTTAGCGAGGGCATCACGCATGCTAATCGCTTGGGGCAAATCAAACGCTGGCACCATTTTTTTGATGTATTTAACAACAAAGTTAACGACTGTGCGTTTAACTGGATTAAATTGATCACCAATATTGGTGACAATAACGTGTTCTATCGGTGTTTCATCAATAACGCTAGCAACGGTATCGGCAAAGTTAGACAACACGATAATTGCTTTCGCACCAGAGTCTTTTAACTGATGTTTCAATTCGCGTGGCGTATATAGTGGATTAACATTGACCACCACCAAACCAGCGCGCAAAGCCGCAAATAACGCAATTGGATATTGCAAAACATTGGGCATCATAATGGCGAAGCGATCGCCTTTTACTAACTTTAAGTCATTTTGAAGATATGCAGCAAATTGACGTGTTTGTTGATCAAGGTTTTGATAGGTTATTTCATGACCCATATTGACGAATGCTGGCGAGTCTGCGAAGTTTTTCACGCTCTCTTCAAATACTTCAACCAGTGACGAATAATGATCAGGGTTAATAGTCGCTGCTACATCCGATGGATAGCTCTTTAGCCAAACTTTTTCCACAACTTTCTCCACAACTTTTTAAAAGTCTTATTGTTATATTTAGGGTTTCAATAAACTTGTTATTATTTAACACCAATCCATACGATTACCCAATAGCAATTAGGTCAAAACGTAGATTTACCCAAGTTTATTTTTGAAACAAGTGTTTAATAATCCCATAATTGCATCACAATTAACAGCCGAGATTAGAGCTTTTACACTAACCTCGTGTAAAACATTCTATACAGCGATATCATCGTTCAAAAGACCACCTGCCAGTATTGCCTTTAACTATTTATAGGTTTATCACTAGTTGATGCATATCAGATAGTTGTCCGTCATTTTTCGACAAACCGACTCAGACTTAGTTTGTAATGTGACCAACATCGGAGCATGCTCTAATCCGTTTATACAGTCATTCATTTTATCAAGTACGTACTTCGAGCTATTTGCAGACGATAAAGAAAAACAACGCCGATCAAAAAACATCATTAGCACTAAACAATAGGGCTACATCGTTAGCGTTTGATGTGTTTAATAATATGCTGCGCGACTAGCTGTGGCTGCTGCATATGCACATGATGGCCTCCAGCAATGCTAATGACAGTTAAGTCTTGCAACAGCTTTTTGCGCTCGATCAGATGTTCACGCAGCGCAGGCATACCACTATCTCCTAACACCAATAACGTTGGCGCTTTAATGCCTGACAAAATATCTGTTGCTTGCGCTTGAGTCATGCGTAACCGCGAAAGATTTCGCAATCGCATGTCACTGCGCCACGTATAACCGTCGCTAATTTTTTTAAGACCGCGATGTACTAATATTTCAGCGATATCATGATCAAAATCACTGGCCAGTTTTCTGGCATTAATCGCACTTTGCATATCCAAGTGCAGCGCCTTGTTTTTATCAAGGTTACGATATTGGTTGGTAATAGACTTAAACAGATTTTCACGCGTCTTATCTGGCGATGCCGCAAGAGGCCCTAGTGC